>CAZSGL010000119.1:0-6930 GCA_964606265.1 uncultured Anaerolinea sp.
TGAATATCCAAATGGAGAAGAGGATGTTCGGGTCTTTGGCAGAGGAATAGAAAAAGACCTGGATGACAGCGAAGAGTAACAAGAACGGTAGGGGGGTGATGACACTTTTCAGTGCGAATTTGAGGTTGATCCTGGAGAGGATAACCAGTGAAACCAGGTATGCCAGCCCGATACCGAGCCCGATGAGCGATTGACTGAATGTGAAGACAATCATGAGAACGAGGAAGCTGGTTACTTTGGCGCGCGCATCTAAGCGATGGAGCACGGACCCTGTGGAAAGGTACTGACCCATTGGAATGCGGGAGAGGAAGTCGAACTCACTCATGGGCAGCCTCCCCCAGTGAATTTCTGATTCCCTCAAATAACTGCGCCCCGGTGATTACCGATACCGGCATAGGCCAGCCTTTGGCACGGAATGCGGCTCCGAAACGCACAACCGAGGGCTGCCCTAGGGCGCCATCAGCGATCAATTGCGCATCGTTAAATAGTTCGGCAGTGTTACCGGTGCGCAGCGCCGTTCCTTTTGACATAATGGTAAGGTTGCTTGCCAGCTCGGCAATGTCTCCCATGCTGTGAGAGCTGAGGATCATGTCGATGCCGTCTCTCTGGAAGTTTTTAAGCGTGGCATGCAGGTTGCGCCGGGAGGCTGGGTCGAGACCTGCGGTGGGTTCATCCAGGACGAGCACCCTGGGTTGGAGCGCCAGCGTGGCTGCCAGAGCTACCTTACGCTTCTCGCCACCGCTCAACTGGAATGTAAGACGGTCCTTGAAAGTCTCAAAGTTCAGCCCCACCAATTCCATGGCATTTCGCACGCGTTCGCGCAGACCATCCTTGCCGTAAAGTAACCTTGGTCCATAGGCGATCTCGTCGCCGACATACTGCTCAAAAAAATAGATCTCCGGGTTTTGAAACACCAATCCTGCGTAACGCCGCAGGGCTTTTACATCCAGGTCTGGATCGGAGACGGTAAATGGCCCGATCTTCACTTCACCAGTCTGAGGGCGATAAAGACCATTGAGATGCTGCAGGAGAGTAGATTTTCCCGAGCCTGTTGCACCTGCTAAACCATGACTTTTCCCATGTGTCACCTCAAATGAGACATTTATTAGCGCCTGGTGCGCCATGGGCGTTCCCGGCATATACGTGTGGCTGAGGTTAATTACCTGGATGGCAGCAGTCTGCCCATTATTCATCCTCTGCGAGGTATCGAGGTGAATCTTGCCGGGGTAGGCCGGGATCTGCCGCAGTGCGGTATCTAAGTCCGGGGAGAGATCGGCTAACAGGGGATGTATCTGACGCATTCCATTGAGGAGCTGCAGCGTGATCGGTTGTTCAAGGCCGCACTTTTGCAGCAGGTCTGTGTTATTGAAGAGAGTTTTCGGGGAGTCATCAAAAACGATTTTTCCCTGATTAAATACCAGCACACGATTTGCGCGCCCGGCTTCCTCCATGAAGTGAGTGATAAAGAGCACAGTGGTGCCGCGTTCGTGCAGGGAACGCATGGTGTTGAGCACTTCAAGCCTGCCGCGCGGGTCAAGCATGGCAGTGGATTCGTCAAAGATGATGCAGTCTGGCTGCATGGCGAGAACCCCGGCGAGTGCTATGCGCTGCATCTGACCGGCGGAGAGCAGGTGTGGGGGGCGCATGCGCTGCTCATACATTTCAACTGTTTTTAACGACCGGGAGACCCGTTCCCGGATCTCTTTTGTGGGTACGCCCAGGTTCTCCGGACCGAAGGCACAATCTTCCTCGATCACGCTCGAGATGATCTGGTCTTCAGGATTCTGGAAAACCATGCCGACTTGAGAACGAATGCGGGTATGGTAAGAAGGCTCAAGGGTATCCAGGCCGGCAATGGTCACTTTTCCGGTGGTGGGGAGGAGTAGGGCGTTACAGTGGCGCGCAAATGTGGTCTTGCCTGAGCCGTTTGCTCCAACGATCGCCACCCATTCACCGCGTTCAATGGTAACCGTCAAGTCATTCAAAGCCGGAGCGCCAGAAAGTGAAGTTCCGGGATGACGATAAGTGACTTGGTCGAACTGGATCAAATTATCCAATGGATTCCTGGTTAGTCCTGAGGGTATTCTCGTATTATACCGGAGGAGAGTGAGATTGATGTGATTAAGGCTCATTCAGTGCGTGAAAAAAATCTTGACATTCCTCTAGGCACGGTCTATACTCAAACTAATTGAGAACATGGTGGGGAGCCCGGCAGCCCGGGCTGAGAGGAAAGCGCAGGCTTTCGACCGTATAACCTGATCCGGATAATGCCGGCGGAGGGAAGCGGAAAGAATACATTAACCCTCCCGGCGGAGGGTTTTTTGATGGACAAACGTGCGATTCTTTTTGCCAACGGTGAGGTTGAATCCTACGGGTTCCTGGAAAATTTGATCACAGACAAGGATTATCTTGTGGCGGTGGACGGGGGATTGAGTCACCTGGAAGCATTGGGATTTCCACCTGACCTTCTAATCGGTGACCTGGATTCTGTCACTCCCGGTCAATTAGAGGGCTTAAATGCCAGCCAAACCGAGGTCATCAGGTTCCCCATCGAGAAAGATGAAACCGACCTGGAACTGGCGCTTGTGGAAGTTGTGAAGAGAAATGCGGATGAAATCGTGATCATTGGCGGACTTGGCGGGCGGACTGACCAGACACTGGCGAACCTCTTCCTGCTGCTTTTACCTGACCTCGGTGGCAAAAATGTGTACCTGCTCACCCAAAATGAAAAGATTTGTGTAATCCAAAAACAAGCGGTCATCCAGGGTGTTGAAGGAGATATCGTCTCTTTGATCCCGCTGAATGGCGATGCGCATGGTGTGACGACAATTGGATTAGAGTACCCGCTCACTGGTGAAACCTTGCATCTTGAGCGCAGCCGGGGCATCAGCAACCGCATGCTTACTGATAAGGCAGAGATACAGGTTAGAGAAGGTGTTCTTTTGTGCGTCCAATCCTGGAATTCAGAGAATGGAGAGTTATGATAAAAACCCCGTTTATAAAGGTGCTCCTCTTAATCACGATCGTCATGCTGGTTCCTGGAGCTTGCACACCGGCGCCCCGCGAAACCCCGGTACTCACAGTGATGACCCACGATTCCTTCGCAATTTCCGCGGAACTAGTGACTCAATTCGAAGAGGAACACCAGGTGCACCTGGTGTTTGTGCAGTCAGGAGATGCTGGCAGCGTTTTGAACCGCGCCATCCTCACCAAGGGTTCACCCCAGGCGGATGTGCTCTACGGGGTGGATAATACTTTCCTGTCACGCGCCTTAACCGAGGAAATCTTTGAACCCTATGCTTCACCATTGCTGGCGAAGATCCCAGACGAATACCAGTTGGATCCCGCGAACGGGGCATTGCCAGTGGATTATGGCGATGTGTGCATAAATTACGATAAAGCCTACTTTGCGTCACATGACCTGCGTATCCCTCAATCTTTGAAAGACCTGGCTTTGCCAGAGTATGGAAAACAGGGTGGGCGGGATGGGCTGCTGGTGGTAGAGAACCCGGCCACCTCTTCACCGGGATTGGCTTTCCTGCTGGCTACGGTCGCGACCTTTGGGGAAGAGGGTTACCTGCAATTCTGGCAGGGTTTGAAAGATAACGGCGTTGTGGTAGCTAATGATTGGAACACCGCCTATTACACCAACTTCAGCGCTTCTTCCGGCAAAGGCGCCCAGCCGATGGTGGTTTCGTACGCATCAAGCCCTGCCGCTGAAGTGATCTATGCGTCTGCACCGCTTACCGAAGCGCCTACGGCTTCGATCACAGCGCCGGGCACCTGCTTCCGCCAGATTGAATTCGTGGGGATTCTCAAGGGGACAAAAGAACTTGAGCTGGCGCAGAAATTTGTTGATTTCATGCTGGATGTCGACTTCCAGGAGGACATGCCTTTGCAGATGTTTGTTTATCCGGTCAACCCGGACGCCGATTTGCCCGAAGAATTCACCCTGTATACCCAGACGGCTGTCTCACCGGCAGTATTGGATATGGCAATCATTGACGCCAATCGAGAAAAGTGGATCCAGGCATGGACCGAGGTGATGCTCAAGTGAACCAGGAGGGTTCAAGCCAGCGCGCGCAGGGTTTCGCCAGGCATTTGCTCTGGCTGCTGCCGCTGCTTTTTTTGGCTGTGTTCTTTTTCACGCCCCTGGCAAAGGTATTAGCTGTCATGGTTAGCCGCCAGGGGACAGTGTCGCTGTCCGGTATCCTGCAACCGCTGTGGTTTACGGTCTGGCAGGCTGCACTTTCCACCCTGCTGACCCTGCTGATCGGCCTTCCGGTAGCTTATGTTTTCACCCGATACAAATTCACGGGTAAACGCGCCCTGCGATTGCTGGTGACCCTGCCGTTCATCCTTCCCACGGTTGTGGTGGCTGCAGGTTACAACGCGCTCATGGGTCCGCGTGGATGGCTCAACCTTGCATTGATGAATGTTTTTCAATTGGACTCCCCTCCCATTGTGCTGCTGAATACGGTGGGAGCGATCCTGCTGGCACACGTGTTTTACAACACTTCAGTGGTGGTCAGGGTGGTTGGCAGCGCCTGGAGCCAACTGGGTGGCAAACTAGCGCAGGCTGGATCCGTACTTGGCGCCTCACCAATCAAAGTGCTGCTCAATGTAACCCTGCCACTTTTAAAACCTTCCATCCTGGCAGCGGTGTTAATGGTTTTCCTTTTCGATTTCACCAGTTTCGGGGTGATCCTGCTGCTGGGGGGACCCGGATTCTCTACTCTTGAAACAGAGATCTATACCCAGACGCTCTCCATGTTAAATTTACGCATGGCCGGCATCCTCTCGATAATTCAACTGGCGTGCACCCTGATCGTCACGCTGTTTTACAGTCGTGTGAATTCAAAGCGCGCTTTGTGGCTCAAACCTGGCAGGGGAGTAGAACCAAAAGAAGGGGTGCATCTGCGGGAAAAGTTTTGGATTGCAGCAATGGGGTTATTCCTGGCACTATTTTTCCTTGCTCCACTCGCCTCCTTGATCATCCGCTCATTCATTGCATATGACCCGCTCACCAGCATGGGGCAGTTCACGTTGAGAAATTACACCCAACTATTCGTCAATCAACGCCAGTCCTACTTTTACGTCCCGCCTATCCGGGCAGCCACCAACTCCCTTATGTTTGGCGGAATCACCGTGCTGATCTCCCTGGTGCTCGGCACCAGCATGTCTTATGCGCAGACCAATCTCCCGCGCCTGCGGAAATGGATCGACAGCCTGGTGATGCTGCCGCTCGGAGCATCCGCAGTTACTCTCGGTCTTGGATTCTTGATTACATTTAGTAAACCACCATTTGATGTGGCAACCTTCCCGGTGTTGATCCCGATCGCCCACAGCCTGATCGCCTTTCCGTTCGTGCTCAGGGCAGTGCAACCCACATTGTCCTCCATCCCCCGCCAACTCAAAGACGCTGCCGCCGCACTTGGGGCTTCTCCGTGGAATGTTTGGTGGCAGATTGAAGTGCCCATTGTCAGTCGGGCGATGCTGGTGGGAGGAATTTATGCATTTGCCATTTCTTTGGGGGAGTTTGGCGCCACGTCTTTCCTGGCACGCGCGGACCTGCCGACTCTGCCGGTGGCGATCTACCGTTTTCTCTCCCAACCCGGGGATCTAAATTACGGGCAGGCGCTCGCGATGGCAACACTCTTAATGCTGGTATGCGCCGCTGCCATCAGTTTGATCGAGCGCATCCCTTTACCCGAGCGTATGGAATACTAAAGGATACCTATGCCAGTTTTGACTGTAAAAGAAATCCATAAGGATTATGATGGTGCTCCGCTGCTGAATGGGGTGTCATTTGAAGTGAGGGGCAGAGAGATCCTTTGCCTGTTGGGGCGTTCCGGCAGCGGAAAGAGTACCCTGCTGCGCATCATCGCCGGGCTCGAGACTGCTGAGAGCGGAGATGTTTTGTGGAATGGCGTCAGCATGTTGGGAATACCAACACATCAGCGCAATTTTGGCTTGATGTTCCAGGATTACGCTCTTTTCCCCCATAAAAACGTAGCCGAAAATGTCGCGTTTGGATTGGAGATGCAGCATCTGGCGACTGCGGAGATCAAGAAGCAGGTTCTCGAGTCATTGGAAAGGGTTAACATGGTGGATTTTGCCACCCGCTCGGTGGCAGAGTTATCCGGCGGGGAGCAGCAGCGCGTTGCACTGGCACGCGCGCTTGCAGCCAAACCGCGTTTGCTGATGCTGGATGAACCATTGGCAGCCTTGGATCGCTCCCTGCGGCTGGAGTTACAGGAAGAGTTGCACACGTTATTGCAGCAGCCGGAACTGCCCGTCATTTATGTTACTCATGACCAGGAAGAAGCAGTCATACTGGGTGACAGGCTGGCGATATTACACGATGGGCGTATTGAGCAAACAGGGACGGCGCAACAGCTGTATAACGCGCCAAACAGTCGCTGGGTGGCGGAATTTTTAGGGATGGCAAATTTTATCCCGGGAGAAATCGCCTCACTTGCTCCATTCAGGATTCACACTGCTGCCGGAGACTTCACTCCGCCTGCGCCTGCAATAGCATTACCGGCAATTGGAAATCGTGCTACGGTCATGATCAAAACTCACGGAGTATCAGTAATCCCTTCAGCGGGAAAAATCAACACCGTTTCAGGAATTGTAAACTCGTGCATTTTTCGTGAAAACGGATACCGCACCAGTATTGATAGTGGGCTTACACAAGATTTGGAATTTCTCTTGCAGTCGCCTTATGAACCCGGGTCCATCCTGCACCTGGGAATCCCGCCATTCGCAATCGTCTACCTTACCCAATAACAAACAGCCCTGCAAAATTTGCAGGGCTGTTTGTTGTAGTCGATCAGCGGGGAATCAGGTTGTTGCGTAAGAGTAAAGTGATTCCAAAAACGACCAGAATACCGAGGCACGACGAACCCAGCATAACAAGCACGATCA
>CAZSGL010000120.1:0-6920 GCA_964606265.1 uncultured Anaerolinea sp.
GCCCGGATGCTAACCCGGATTTTGTCAAACATCAACTAGCCGAACTCGGTCTCGTCCCCGATGAGTGGGAAGGCAACACCCTGGTTGTTCCAGTTTCAGCTAAATTAAAACAAGGGCTTGAGGACCTCCTCGAGGCAATCCTGCTCGTCAGTGAAAGCATGGAGATCCAGGCCAATCCCAATGGCAAGGTGTTTGGAACCGTTATCGAAGCTCAAATTGATAAAACCCGTGGTGTGATTGCCACTCTCTTGGTTCAAAATGGCACCCTCAAAGAAGGCGACACCATCCTCTCCGGCACCACCTACGGTAAGATACGTGCAATGTTTGACTACAATGGCAAGAAGCTCCATTCTGCCGGACCCTCCTTCCCTGTCCAGATACTTGGACTGGGTGAAGTGCCGCCTGCCGGAGATGTCTTCCAGGTTGTCGCCAATGAAAAAGAAGCCCGCGCGATGATCCAGGTAAACCAGGATGAATTGAGAAATAAACAAACCACTTCGTCAAAGATTACCCTCGAGCAGTTATTTGAAAAAGTGCAGGCTGGTGAAATCCGCGAATTACCTGTGATTGTTAAAGCCGACGTTCAGGGTTCAGTTGAACCGATCGTCAATTCACTCAACGAACTTGGTCAGGGCGAGATCAAGATCAATATTGTTCATGCCGAGACTGGCAACATCAGTGAAAGTGATGTAATGCTCGCTGCTGCCACAAAAGCCATCATTCTTGGTTTCAACGTGGTTGCTGAAGTGGCAGCCCGCAACCTCGCCGACCAGCAAAATGTCTCCATCCGCTTGTACGAGATTATCTACCGCATGTTGGAAGACGTCGAGAAAGCTCTAAAAGGCATGCTCGAACCTGAAGTAAAAGAGATCGCGGTCGGGCAAGCCCAGGTACGCGCCATTTTCAAGATCAATAAAGTCGGCACCATTGCCGGCTGCCGTGTGACTCAGGGCGAACTGCGCCGCAATACCCGTGTGCGCGTTATGCGCAATGGCACCAAGGTCTTTGATGGTGAGGTCTCCTCTCTCAAGCACGAGAAGGATGACGTTAAGGAAGTCCGCTCGGGGTTTGAATGTGGAGTGACACTCAAAAACTTCAACGAACTCATGGAAGGCGACATTCTTGAAGCATATATTATTGACAAGACCGGATAGCATCATCGCCGGAAAAAGGGTTTAGTATGCCAACACCATTAAGATTATCCCGCATCGGTGACCGCTTCCAGCAGGAACTTGCCCTCATGCTGGTCAAAGGCGAGATCCGCGACCCGCGTCTGGCGGGGATAACGGTTACCGAAGTTAAAGTCGACCGCGAACTTTCCTATGCCGAGATATTTGTCTCCGCCGTGGAAGGCAGTTCACGCGCCAGTGAAATTCTGGAAGGTCTCGAACGCGCCAGTGGTTTCATCCGCAAGACGCTGTCTGACCGCATTGAATTGCGGTCCTTCCCCAGGTTACGCTTCCATTGGGATCCCACGCCCGAAAAAGCGGATCGCATTGAGCAGCTACTTATCGAGATTAAAAAAGAAGATGAAAAACGAAAACAACAGTGAATTGACCATTTCTCAAATTCGGCAGGCGATCCAATCTGCTAATACAATTGGCATCGCCGCTCACATCCGCCCGGATGGAGATGCCATTGGTTCATTACTCGGTCTCGGGCTGGCATTGATCGCCGCTGGCAAAACCGTCCAAATGGTCCTCCGTGATGGAGTCTCCAAAACCTTCCGTCACCTGCCGGGCTCGGATCTGATCAAGAAGGCCTTTGAAGATTCCTGCGATCTCTATATCGTCGTGGATAGTTCCGACCTGCCGCGCACTGGCGGAGTGTTGCTCAACCGCCAATTTGATATCTGTATCGATCACCACATCACCAATGATCACTTTGCCCACATCAACTTTGTGGACGCAGACTCGGTAGCCACTGCCGCCATCCTTGCGGAGTTGATCCCCCAGCTTGGATTTACAATCGATAAACCGGTTGCCAGCGCGTTGTTGACTGGCATTTTGAGCGATACCATCGGCTTCCGTACCTCGAACATGAATGCAGGCGCGTTAAGAATTGCCGCCTCCCTTGTCGAAAAAGGTGCCGATATCCACTCTCTTTACAATAAGGCGCTCATCTCCCGCCCCTTCGAAGCTGCCAAATACTGGGGATTCGCCCTCAGCCGTCTGCAGCACAAGGATGGTGTCGTGTGGACCACATTGACTCTTGAAGACCGCAAGAATTCGGGGTATAAACAAGATGATGATGCAGACCTAACGAATCTGCTGTCGGCTATCGAAGAGAGCCGGGTTTCAGTACTGTTCGTTGAACAAAGTACAACGCATACCAAGGTGAGTTGGCGTTCCATCCCTGGAGTGGATGTGAGCGTCCTTGCTACTGAATTTAAAGGCGGCGGGCATGCCGCAGCTGCAGGTGCAGATTGTCCCGGTACTCGCCAGGAAGTTGAAGAAAAAGTGCTTGCCCGGACGATGGCTTATCTACGTTCAATTGAAAACGGAACGTTCAGGGGTGAAATAAACAGAGAGAACGGAGAGGGAAAATGAACGACCAGTCGAACGACAGATTTGACGTAAAAAATACAATTTCAGGGGTATTAGTGGTTGATAAACCCGTCGGTATGACGTCTCACGATGTAGTCCAGGCGGTACGCCGCGGCAGCAACATTCGCCGCGCCGGGCACACTGGTACCCTGGATCCGCGGGCTTCAGGTGTGCTCGTCATCCTCTTGGGTCCAGCCGTACGCTTAAGTGAATATGTGGCTGCATCAGATAAACGTTACCAGGCAGTCATTCAACTCGGCACCACTACCGATACATATGACGGCGACGGGCGCACCACCTCTACCTCCTCACCCATGGATGTAACTGAAGAGCAATTTAATACAGAGTTGCAGAAATTTGTCGGGCGCATCGAACAGGTTCCCCCGCCTTATTCCGCCATCAAGGTACAGGGTCGCAAAGCCTACGACATGGCTCGTGCCGGCGAACAATTTGAACTTGAGCCGCGCATCATTGATGTCTACAGTCTTGAACTCCTCGAGTGGGCACCTCCTGAAGTGGTCATCGATGTCAACTGTTCCTCAGGCACCTATGTGCGCTCATTAGCCCACGATTTGGGTCAGCGCCTGGGCTGCGGTGCCACCCTCACCGGATTGCGCCGAACCAAGAACGGGCGCTTCACTCTGCGTGATGCCATACCGCTGCGCAAATTGAATGATGCCTTTGTTGATGGTTCCTGGTATCAGTATCTCATCCCTGCTGCCGATGCCCTCTCAGATTGGCCGGCGATCGAACTCACCAATGAATATATGGACGCCATCCGTCATGGGCACCGCATCCCCGCAGCCGCGGGATCCGGACCAAAAGCTTGCGGTATCAGCGAACAGGGTGAACTGGTTGCCCTGCTCGAACTGGATGCTGTTAAAATGGAATGGCAGCCCAAAAAAGTGTTTTTCTCGTAACTTCTCGCCCCCGCAAGGGGGTGTTTTTATGAAAACTGGAATTTCAAATATAATAGAGCCATGACTCAGTCGGATCCCCTGCAAATATTAAATTCAAAGCAATCAGTAATCACCATCGGCTCCTTTGACGGTGTACACCTCGGACACCAGCACTTATTGCACTTGGTTGTGGAACATGCTCGCAAAAACGGACTTCAGTCAGTGGTCATCACTTTTTGGCCACTACCCGCCCTGTTTTTCAAGCGAGTGCCTCCGCGTTATGCGCTGACCTCACCTGAAGAGCGTATTGAATTGATCAAAAAAACAGGGATTGATCGCGTGATTACTCTGGATTTCAACCAGGATCTCACCAGCCTGGATGCACGCGCCTTCCTGCAAATCCTAAAAAGCCACACAGGGTTTTCCTGGATTTTCACCGGACCTGATTTTGCTCTCGGGAAGGATCGCCTCGGGGATATCGCTGCCCTCAAGGAAATCGGCTTACAGATGGATTTCCAGTTGGAAGTGATCGCCCCGCAAATGGAGAAAAAGCAGGTGGTTTCTTCCAGCCAGATTCGGCAGGACCTGCTCGCCGGCAGGGTTCGCGATGCCAACCGCAAACTCGGGCACCACTTTATGCTTCCAGGTGTGGTTATCCACGGAGAAAATCGCGGCAGTAAACTTGGGTTTCCTACAGCCAACCTGGAAATTGCTCCTGAGCGCATCATTCCTGGAAACGGTGTTTACGTTACCCGTGCCTGGATGACGGAAAGTGACCACCAGGCGGTAACCAATATTGGTCTCCGGCCCACCTTCGAAAATCCCCTTCCCGCCCCGCGCGTTGAGCCCCATATTTTGGATCTAGACCGCGACTTGTATGATTCTGAACTGACGTTGGAATTCATTGATTTTATCCGCCCCGAAAAGAAATTTGCCAATGTAAAAAAATTGATCTCCCAGATCAAGAAAGACATCAAGAAAACGCGAAAGGTTTATTGGGATGAAAAATAACCCGCGGGTCTACCTATTGGATTCTCTAAAACACACCCCTGAAACTATTGCGGTCGCCTTCGCCAAAACTTCGCGCTCACCTGAGTCCTTCGACCAGATCGCGGCAGAATTGACCGATCAGAAGAGTGCCGAATTTAATGAAAAATGGGTCGTGGGTTACGGGCATTCATCCGTGGCTGAACACGCGGTGCTGCACATCGCAGTTGAGAACGTCTCCCGCTTGGCGGTAGAGAATCTCGAGTCAAACCGCCTGGCGTCTTACACCGAAAAATCCACCCGCTACCAGACATGGGAAAAGGATGCCTTTCACCTGCCGGTTGAGTTGCATGGGCATCCCCTTGAAGCTGAATACCAGGACCTTTGTAGTGACTTGTTTGATTTCTACACTCGCATAATTCCCCTTGTGATGGATGTAGTCGAAAAGAAAACTTCCCGCAAGGACGGTGAAGGTGACCCTTCCTGGCACCGCCGGGTGCGCTCCATCGCTGTGGATGCCTGTCGTTTTATCCTGCCAGCAGCTTCTCTTGCAAATGTGGGAATGACCATCAACGCCCGCGCCCTTGAACACGGCATCGGCAAGATGCTCTCCTCCGATCTCGCGGAAGTGCGCACAATGGGAGAAAACATCAAAGCCTGTGCCATTCAGATTGTCCCCACCCTTCTCAAATACGCCGATAAGATCACCTATCTGGATATCGTCACCGAAAAGATCAATACCACGCCTTGCAGCGCAGCCCCATCCAGCAGTGATTGGTGCCGGCTGGTTGATTTTGACATCAATGCAGAAAATAAGGTCCTCGCCGCAGTCTTGTTTCGTTACAAGAGTATTGACTATGCGCAAGCGTTATGCGCCATTGAAGAATTCACTTCTCTCCAAAAAAGTGGCCTTGCCCGCACTATCCTGGGTGAACGCAATCGTTTCACCGCCCCCTTGCGTGAAGTTGAACATTCTTCCTTTATCTTTGAGGTCATCCTGGACCAGGGAGCTTATTACGAAGTGAAACGCCACCGCATGATGACACTTACCACCCAACCCTTTACGCCCCACCTTGGCTTTGCCCTTCCTAACGTTGTGCAGCAAGCAGGATGCGCGCAGGAGTTCGATCAACTCATGCAGCGCTGCCGTCTGTTGTATCCGCAGCTTGAATCCGTTTCCCCGGGTATCGGTTCGTATATTCTACCCAACGCTTTCAACCGCAGGTTCCTCATCACCACAAATTTACGCAGCGCCATTCATTTCATCAACCTGCGCGCGGCTCCCAATGCACATTTTTCTGTGCGCCGCCTGGCAGAAAAAATGGCGCAAGACCTGCGGGGAGTCTTGCCCGCTTTTGCTCCGCACCTTTTCTTCGACACCGGTGAAACCTGGCAGGAGATTGAAGAGAATTACTTTCATCAAGTGATGTGAGGGAGAATTATGATCACTGAACAGGAAATTGTTATCCGCCTGGCTATCGCCTCGGTGTTGGGGATGATCGTTGGTTTTGAACGCGAACGTCAGAACCAGCCCGCAGGGCTGCGCACCCACACCATCCTCGCTATCGGTTCCTGCCTTGCCATGACCATCTCGATTAACCTCGCCATGCAGTTCACGCCCCTCGTCCCCAATGGCGATCCGGCGAGGTTGGCAGCCCAGGTGGTTTCCGGTATCGGTTTCCTCGGAGCCGGCGCCATCTTGCGCTACGGTACCAGCGTTAAAGGGCTCACTACCGCCACTTCGCTTTGGACCACTGCAATGGTGGGTCTTGCCATTGGTGCGGGACATTTCTTCTCAGGTATCGCCACCACCGTCATGCTTCTGGTGATTCTCGTATTGTTGAATGTTATCGAGAAAAAATGGATTAAGGGTTACGAAACGATCAGTGTCTCTGTCACAGCTATTGATAATCCAAACTTGACGGAGGAATTGGTGGTCCTGTTTAAACAATTGAAGAAAAAAGTCCTCTCGATTTCACTTGAAACCGACCTGCCATCAAATAAGCTGATCGCCTCCATGGTAATAAAAACCATCGCAGATGATCCAATGAATGACATCCGCGATGGGCTTAGCCAGATTAAAGGTGTTACACACTACCGCTTAAATTGAACGGGGGTTGAGCCCGTTGCGTACCGCCACCATTTCAGCCATGATCGCCAGGGCGATCTCCTGCGGACCTTTTGCCCCGATTTTCAATCCCACCGGTGTGTTAATTCGATTTACCTGTTCTTCGGATAAACCCATATCCAAAAGTTCCAGTTTTCTGCGGGCAAAATTAGTCTTCGAACTCAGCATACCAATATAATGTGCCGGGCTCTTGCAGGCAATTTCAGCAGCAGGTAAATCCAGCTTGTCATCATGCGATAATGTCACCAGGTAACATCCCTCGTCAAGTTTAAGCTTTGGCAGCGCATCCTGCGGCCACTCCGTCATCAATTCATCAACCTCCGGGAATCGTTCACGGTTGGAAAAGGCTTTGCGCGGATC
>CAZSGL010000121.1:0-6780 GCA_964606265.1 uncultured Anaerolinea sp.
AAAATGCCGCTGGGACCCGCGCCAATGATGATCACATCATAGGTGGAACTGGGAGTATGGGTCATTGCTTCCTCGATAGAACGGCGATTATGACCTTCCTATTATAAATGAATATGTCTAGACATTGATCTTTTTAGTGCATCTGCCCAATAAACCCCGGTGGATCACTCCGTTTACAAAGGCACCCTTCCGCCGTTCGGGTATACTTGTCTTGGAACTGTGACGTTTACCGAGGACTCAGGTTAATTCATTCCGCTTCTCAATTGATTACGCTTGCTGGCGGGGTTCAGCGCGGAAACGCGCTCGGACGCCTTGATATCATTGAAAATGGTTCTGTCCTCCTGCGAGGCGAGACAATCGAAGAAGTTGGAAACACGCACAACTTACTGAACAAGTATCCAAATGAAGAAACTCTCGACGCCCGGGGTAAAGTGGTAATGCCCGGGTTCGTTGATCCGCACACCCACCTGGTATGGGCTGGCGATCGCGCTGCTGAATTCGAGATGCGCCTGCAGGGCAAAACCTACATGGAGATCATGGACGCCGGTGGGGGCATCGCCTCAACGGTGCGCGCTACACGTGCAACCGCGCCTCAAGAACTGCTTGTGCAAACCCGTCAGCGCGCGCAGGGGATGTTCAGGCATGGTACCACCACCGCCGAAGCCAAGAGCGGTTACGGGTTGGAATTGACCGTTGAACTAGCCCAATTGGAAGTATTACTGAAACTGGACGAAGAAGGTCCGCTGGAGATCGTGCCGACCTTTTTGGGTGCGCACGCCGTTCCGCCGGAGTATGCCGGCAGAGCGGAGGACTATACCCGGTTGTTGTGCAACTACATGCTCCCTGGCGTAAAGGATTGGTGGCAGGCGCACGCGGATTCGCGCCCGCTGCCTTTTGTGGATGTGTTCTGCGAGAAAGGCGCCTTCGACCTGGAGCACACCCGCAGGATCATGGGGGCAGCCAAACAGTTGGGGTTTCCACTCAAGGCGCACGTGGACGAGTTTGAAAACCTCGGCGGCGCACGCCTGGCATCCGAGATGGGCGCCATATCCATTGAACACGCGGTCAAAACCTCCGCCGCGGAGATCGCCGCGCTTGGCAGTTCCGCTACCGTCATCGTTTCGCTGCCGTGCACGCCATTCGGGTTGGCAGAGCCGCAGTATTCGCCGGCAAAGGAAATGCTCGCAGCAGACTGCCTGCTGGCGCTGGCAACCGACCTCAACCCCGGCACCGCCTGGTGCGAAAGCATGCAGTTCGTCATGGCGCTCGCCTGCCGTTACCTCAAACTGACCCCGGCGCAGGCGCTGGCAGCCTCTACCATTAACGCCGCAGCAGCCATCAGCCGCCAGGAGCGCATCGGCTCCATCGAGGTCGGCAAACAAGCCGACTTATTGATCCTGTCAGTGGCGGATTACCGCCACCTGGGCTATCGCTTTGGTGGAAATTTAGTGGAAACGGTCATCAAGAAAGGCAATGTCTTCATCAGCGAAACACACTAAAGGTGCAAATTGGAGGATACTCTGTTGTGGTTAAAGGGACTCCACCAAAATCACATCCCCCTGATGTGAAAATACTGGTAAAAATATTCTGACGTCGAATTCAGTTACTGCTGGAAGGATTAGAAATGGTTCTCATCTACATTGTCATTGTACTCATAATCGTGAACATCCTTGAGAGAGTCTTTCACAGGCTGCGCCATAGTGATCAGGCGGCCCGAACTTCGAGGGTGGCAGCATCAATAATTGGCATAATTGCCGGGTTTATTGGCGCGGAACATGGGTATTATGAAATCCTCCAGCGTAATAAAACCTTGAATGGGATTCTATTTGATGCTATGTCGGGGACTTCATTTTCAAACCTGCCAACCTCCCAATGGGCAGGCTGGCCTGCCATCACGCTCATCCAAAATTTCCTCATCACCGGGATAATTGCCATCCTCGTTTCTCTGGTTGTCATGGCGTGGGCGGCTTTTTTCATACAGAGAAAGAACGGAGGCTTGACCCTGATTTTCCTGTCAATCCTCATGTTCCTTGTCGGTGGGGGTTTCATTCCACCTGCATTTGGGATAATCGCAGGGGTCATTGGTTCTCAGAGGAAAATCAAACAAGAGGTTATTTCGTGACCAATTTTCTGTCCGTATTCTTTGAACTAGGAAAATGAATATCTAAACAATTGCTAATTTATTCTTTTGGTGTTTTTCCGTGGTGAAAGTATTGTGGTTTTAGTGGGTTTAGTGGTTTTCATTTTCCGAATCTTCAGCGTTTTTCGTGGTTAAAGGTCTGTTTTTAATATTCTTTCGTAGTTTTCGTGTTTTTCGTGGTTAAGGAATTTGTATGTTAAATCTTGAACAAGCCAAACAATGGTACGTCAACACCGACGCGGTGCACGATTTCTCGCACATCGAGCGCGTTTATCGCATGGCGGAACGCCTTGCGAGGACTGAAGGCGCTGACCTGGAGATTGTCCGCGCCGCCGCCCTGCTGCATGACGCCGACGGCACCACTCCGGGCAGCGCAAGCCGGCTGGAGCACCACCTGCGATCGGCTGAAATCGCCGGCACTGTACTGAAGGAAGAGGGTTGGCCTGATGAACGCGTTCAAGCCGTACAACATTGCATCCGTGCGCACCGCTTCCGCGACGACCGCGAGCCGCCCGCAACCATTGAAGCCAAATGCCTCTTCGATGCCGACAAGCTGGACGTGTTGGGAGCCATCGGGGCTGTGCGCGTGACGGTTTATGCTGCCCTGGCAGGTACACCTTTTTACTCCAAACCTTCCGAGACCTTTATACTCACTGGCAAAGAAGAGCCCGGCGAGTTGCACAGCGCTTACCACGAACATCTCTTCAAACTGCGCAAAGTGGAAAGCCGCTTGTTCACGCAAAGCGCTAAAATGATCGCGTGCCAACGCACGCAATACCTTGAACAGTTTTTTGAACGCCTGATAAGTGAAATCAATGGAGAGTCCTGACAGGAGTTACAAGATGAAAGCCATCCTGGTTTTCATAGACGGAACCATTTGTGATGATCGCGACCGGCATCATCTTCTTGGAACTGCTGCGTTTCACGAGAAGAAATGGATTCTAGAGGACCTGCCAGTGCCCGGCAGCGTGGAGTGTCTGCAGAAGCTTGCCGCTGTATACAAAATTGTGTATATTGGCGCTCGACCGATTAAGGCACAAACCGCAACACAGGAATGGCTGCGCTCGAAAAGTTTCCCTGAGGGCGCTGTAGTCCTCGGTGAAAATCTTGCCGATCGGTTGAAGATCGTTAAACAACTGAAGAATGGTTACCAATTTATTGCCGGCATCGGTGACCGCTGGGACGATAACGCCCTCCACGCGGAATTGGGATGCCTGAGTCTCGTCCTTGAAGAATACGCAGGTAACTGGAGTGCTGTTTTCGACCGCATCAGGGGTTATCACAGGAACCTTGTCATTTCGCGTAACAAGGTGTTCGTTGAAGGAAAAGTGGAAGGGCTTGCGCGGGTTTGTCCTTTGCTTCTGAAGAAATTAGGCGCGCAGATGTGGGAGCACTACCAGCAGTCCGTTCGGGAAATGGCCGAGTCCTCCTGTGAAGAAAGACGCCTGGAAGACCTGGAGTCGTTCAAGGAACATCACCTGGACCCGGCAGATCTGCGCGATATGGCCGCGTGGTACACGCTCCTTGACGAAGAAAATTGGGAAACAGAATCACTTTACGGTCTGCAGGAACGCGAGTTGGTGGAAAGTACCTCCACGCGATTTGTGCAAAAAGTTACCCGTTGTTACTTGTCGGAATTATGGACAAAGCACGGCTTGCCCGATATTGGCTATCAGATTCACTGCCGCACCGACGCTGCCTGGTGGGACCAGCCTGCATGGAATCCAGCCATACGTTTCGAACAGCCGCAAACCCTCATGCAGGGGGATGATCATTGTTTATTTGTACAAACCATACCCGAAGACGGAGAAAAAATTGCCAATCACTAGCGAACCAAAATTACCCCAGGTCATTGAATGGGCAAAAGAAGCCGGGCGCATCGCGCTCGACGGTTTTCACGAAATACATCATATCCAGATGAAAAGCGCTCTGGATGTGGTCACCGAGATCGATCACGCGTGTGAGCGTGAGCTGATGGGTCATATCCAAAGGGATTTTCCGACGCATGCCATCATCACCGAAGAAACCGGCGAAGTGAAAGGCGACGCCGACCACTGCTGGTACATCGACCCGCTGGACGGCACCATCAATTACAGCCACCGCCTGCCGGTATACGCCACCTCCATCGCCTATGCCTTAAACGGAAAGATGCAGCTCGGCGTGATCTACGATCCCTCGCGCGATGAATGTTTTTCCGCGGAACGCGGGAAAGGCGCCTGGCTGAACGGCGAGCCCATACATGTGTCAGCATGTGAATCGCTGCAGAAAAGCCTGCTCACCACCGGTCTGCCCTCCTGGAACGAGGAACATCTTGATCGCAATTTGCGCACCATCAGGTACTTTACACAAAACACCCAGGGCGTGCGCCGCCTGGGATCGGTTGCCATCGCGGTTTGTTACACCGCCTGCGGACGCACCGACGGTCACTGGGACCTGGGGTCAACTCCCTGGGACATGGCTGCCTGCGCGCTGATCGTCGAAGAGGCTGGAGGAACGGTCACCGATCTGGAGGGCAAAACGGAATACTTCAAGCCCCCTTATGCTTTTGTCGCGGGGTCGCCAACGATCCACCGGGAATTATTGTCTGTTGTAAAACAAAATAAAGCCTCGTGAACCATAAATTCTAATGAAAATCCAAGGAAAATCAATTATTGTATAATGACCTCGCAGGCACAAGCATTCGCACCCTGTGACAGCTCTAGTGCACCAAAAATTCATTTCTTAAAAGGAATCATCCATGTCACCTCAAAAAGAATATTCACAAAAACGCTGGAGCCTCGGGGATATTTACCCCTCCGACAAAGGTCCTGAAATTAAAGCCGATTTCAAAAAAATTGAAGATTTGACCGCTGAGTTTGAAAAATTCCGTGTTCTACTCAAGGAAGAAATCAGCGAGAAGGACTTCTTAAAGATCATCCAGGCGCTGGAGCAGATACACCGTATCGGCTCAAAATTGAACAGTTATGCCGGGTTATGGTTCTCTGCCGATACCCAGGACCAGGGCGCGCTCACTTTGATGGCGAAAGCCGAGCAGTTGTCAGCCGACCTGGGCAACCGCACACTCTTCTTTGGTTTATGGTGGAAGGAACTCCCCGAAGCCGCGGCTGCCCGCCTGATGAAGAACTCCGGCGATTACCGCTACTGGCTGGAGGAGATGCGCCATTTCAAACCGCATACCCTCACGGAAGCCGAAGAAAAGATCATCAACACCAAGAACGTCACCGGTATCAATGCCCTCACCACATTGTACGACTCCATCACCACCCGCTACGTCTTCAAGGTGGAAGTGGACGGTGTTGTAAAGGAACTGACCCGCGGCGAGTTGATGGCCCTGGTGCGCGGCTCTGACCCCGACCTGCGCGCGCGTGCATACCAGGAACTCTACCGCGTCTATGGTGATGACGGCCTGATCCTCGGGCAGATGTACCAGACGGTGGTACGCGACTGGAAGAACGAGGAAGTGACCCTGCGCCACTTCAAGACCCCCATCTCCGCCCGCAACCTCGCCAATGACCTGCCGGACGAAGTCATCGAACTGCTCCTCAAGGTGGCGAAGAAGAACATCGGCACCTTCCAGCGCTTTTTCAAATTGAAAGCCAAACTGCTCGGCATGAAAAAACTGCGCCGCTATGATGTTTACGCTCCTGTCGCTAAGGCAGACAAACCCTATCCGTATGAAAAAGCTGCCAAAAAGGTGCTTTCCTCGTTCAAGGAATTCGACCCCAAATTCGCCAAACTGGCTGAACGCGTGTTCGCCGAGGATCACCTGGACGGTGAAGTCCGCAAGGGCAAGCGCGGCGGAGCCTTCTGCGCCACCGTCACTCCCGATCTCACCCCGTGGGTGCTGCTCAATTACCAGGGCAAAGCCGATGACGTCGCCACCATGGCGCACGAACTGGGGCACGCTATTCACTCCATGCTGGCAGAGAAGCACACCCTCTTCACCCAGCATGCCTGCCTGCCTCTGGCTGAGACCGCCTCTACCTTTGGTGAGATGATGCTGGTGGATCAGATGCTGGCTGAGGAAACTGATGAAGCCGTCAAGCGCGACCTGCTCTTCCGCCAGGTGGACGATGCCTACGCCACCATTCAACGCCAGGTTTTCTTTGCCCTGTTCGAGAAGGAAGCCCACCAGATGATCGTCGACGGCGCTTCAGTGGACGAGCTCTCGGAAGCCTACATGAAGAACCTCAAGGCGCAGTTCGGTTCCGCGGTGGAAGTAGCCGACGAGTTCAAATGGGAATGGGTCTCCATCCCGCACATTTACCAGGTGCCCTTCTATGTTTATGCTTACTCCTTCGGGCAGCTGTTGGTGCTCTCGCTTTATAAGCGCTTCAAGGAAGAGGGCGAGTCGTTCAAACCCAAATACATCAACCTCTTGGCAGCCGGCGGCTCCGAGGCGCCCATGAAGGTGCTGGCGGATGCCGGCGTGGACCCGCGCACAGCCGAGATCTGGCAGGGCGGATTCGATGTCCTCAGCAAACTGGTGGATGAACTGGAAAAAGTGGCTTAGGCTACTCCCCAAAATACCTACGTGTTGGCTCCTAATCCGGGTTTCTTCAACAGAAACCCGGATTTTTCATTAGTTGACTAGACCATTGTATATTGAAAAATAAAATTGTATAGTAATTGCATAAATC
>CAZSGL010000122.1:0-6699 GCA_964606265.1 uncultured Anaerolinea sp.
GTGAAACCGAACAGGACATGGTGGAAGGCATCTTCCGCCTGAATGACCGCTCCATTAATGCGCTCATGACCCCGCGTACCGAGATAGATTGGCTGGATGCCAACGATTCACCAGACCAGATACTCAAACAAGTTCTAGCCAGTTCCTTCTCGCGATTCCCGGTCGCGCAGGGATCCCTGGATAACGTTGTGGGTATCCTTGCAGCTAAGGATGTCCTCGAGAAACATCTTGTTAATGCGCCCTATAATTTGCTTGACCTCATCCAAAAACCGCTTTTCGTACCTGAAAACACGCCAGCCATGCGCGCCCTTGAAATGATGCGTGAAGCGGGCGTGCACGAAGCCATGGTGATTGACGAGTACGGCGGTCTTTTGGGAATGGTCACACTCTTTGACGTGCTCGAATCCATTGTGGGACAGATCCCCAGTTATGATGAGGTGGAAGATTCCGAGATCGTCAAACGCGAAGATGGCTCCTACCTGCTGGACGGTCTCCTCCCTATTGACGAATTAAAAGAACTGCTAGACGTGGATGAGCTGCCGGAGGAAAAACAGGTCGGGTTCCAGACAGTCGGCGGTTTCGTCATGCATCAACTTGGTACTATTCCCGCTGCCGGCCAGCACTTTCACTGGGTGAATTTCCGCTTTGAGATTCTGGATATGGACGGACGTCGCGTGGACAAAGTGCTGGTAAACAAATATGACACCCCCATCGCCCACCCAAAGAGAGAAAAAGGAGCCAGCCAATGATCCCCATCCGCCTGCAGATTGAAGGGTTCCTCTCTTATCGCGAGCGGGTGGATTTAAGTTTCAGTGACTTTGATCTTGCCTGTATCAGCGGATCAAATGGAGCGGGCAAGTCCTCTCTCCTGGACGCCATCACCTGGGTGCTTTTCGGTGAAGCCCGGCGCAAGGACGACACTATCATCAACCACCAGTCCACCGGAGCAGAGGTGATACTGGATTTTTCTTACGAAAACACCGTCTACCGGGTTCAGCGCAGCAAGAATAAAAACGAATCCACCAGGCTGGAGTTTTTCATTCAAACTTCCGACTCCAGTTGGAAGCCCCTCACTGAAGCCACCTTGCGCGCCACTGAAGAGCGTATCCGCGCCACTATGCGTCTGGATTACGAGACATTCATTAATGCGTCATTCTTTTTACAGGGGCGGGCAGACCAGTTTGCCCAACAACGCCCCGGTGACCGTAAACGCATCCTTTCCGCCATCCTCGGTCTTGAAGCCTGGGAGAAATTTAAAGAAGAAGCAGCCCGCCGCCGGCGCACTGAAGAGCTTGAACTCGCCTCCGTCGAAGGACTTCTCAAGGAAATCGAAACCGAACTAAACGAAGAAGAAACCCGGCGTAAAAACCTGGCAGCACTCGAACAAAATTACAAGGTTAACAACGAATTGGCTGAAACCAAAAAATCCCTTTTAGACCAGCAGCGCCTGCTCACCGACCGCATTAATGCAGAGAAGAGACAGGTTGAAAAACAGGCTGCTGAGATCAGGCGCTTGCAGGTTGAACTAGACTTCAAGGTTGATCATCTCCGTTCCCGTCAGGAAGAACGAATATCCTACCTGATGCAGATCGAGTCGGAGGAGCAGATCACGCAGGATTTTGCGCAGTGGCAGAAAACGCGAGCGGAATTGGAAGCAGTGGAAAAGATTGCTGCCAACTTCAGGCAGTTTGAATCCAAACGCCAGGTGCCTTTATTGAAGATCGAGGCAGAACGCGCCAGCCTGGAAACTGAACTGAATTCGTTGAAACTGCTCAAAAAAGATGTCGATACCATGCAGTCCAAAATACCCGAATTTAACCTTGCGCTCGATGAACTTAATCGATTGATCAAATCAGATACCAATCAATTGGAAATGCGCCCTGTATTGGAAGTGGATCTGCGCAACCTCATCGCAGAAAAAGCGCGGGCAAAAACCGAGAACTCTGCCCTGAAAATGGAAATGGATGATCTCAAAGAGCGCATTGCCACCTTGCAGGTTGCTTCCGGAGCAAGCTGCCCTACTTGTGAAAAACCCCTTAATTCTGCCGAGCGCCACCGCCTGGTAGACACCTTAACCGAACGTGGTACCGAAAAAGGGAACAAGTACCGCGAAAATCAACGCATCGCTGATCATTGTGATGTTGCCAGTCGTGAAAAAGAAACCCAACTTCAATCCCTGCAGAGGGCAGAAGCTGATCTCAAATTACAGCAACGGCTCTTCGATCAGAAAAGCGACGAGCTGCATAAAGCCGAAGAAACCCTCAAGAAATGGGAAGAAAGCGGTCTGCCCCGTCTGAATGACATTACAACACGCCTGTCCAACCGAGAGTATGCAAACGATGCCCGCCAGGAACTGGCGCGTGTGGATGCTGAATTAAAACAACTCGGTTACGACGCTGCTGAGCACGAAAAACTCCGCCTTCAGGAACAATCAGGTCGCGCCAGCCAGGAACGTGTGAACCAGCTTGAAAAAGCCAAAGCCGCGTTGGTTCCTCTTGAAAGGGAGTTACAGGACCTTGAAAAAACCATCGACCAGGCAGAATCGCACCTAGGTGTCGTGCAGAAGGAATACCACGAGGCTAACGTCAAACTGGTTGAACTTACGGCGGGTGCCCCAAACGTAGATGCCCTCGAGCGGGAATATTACAGCATGCAAGAGCAGGTTAACCAGTTGCTAACTGAAGTGGGTTATGCCCGCAACCAGGTGGATGTACTTGCAAGGCAAAAGGTCCAAAAAGAGACCCGCCTGGAAGAAAAAACATTTATCAATCACAACATTGCCAACCTCAAGATCCTTGAAAAAGCATTTGGCAAGGATGGTATTCCGGCACTCCTTATCGAACAATCTCTGCCTGAAATTGAAAGTCACGCCAATGAGATCCTGGACCGGCTGAGTTCCGGCAACATGTCGGTAAAGTTTGAAACTCAGCGCGATTTCCGTGATAAAAAGCGTGAAGATCGCAAGGAGACACTCGATATCCTCATCAGGGATTCAGCAGGAGAACGCGAATACGAACTTTTCTCCGGAGGAGAAGCTTTCCGTATCAATTTTGCCATCCGCCTGGCGCTCAGCCGAGTACTTTCCAACCGAGCGGGTGCCCGGTTACAAACGCTCGTGATCGATGAAGGATTTGGCAGCCAGGATTCTGACGGTCGCCAGCGATTGATCGAAGCCATAAATCTTGTTCAGAATGATTTTGCCAAAATACTGGTGATAACCCACCTCGAGGAACTCAAGGATGCCTTCCCGGCACGCATCGACGTGGTTAAGACAAACGCAGGTTCCCAGGTGAACGTGGTGGTAGGATGACAGTTATCGAAGCCAGGGTCGGCCTGCAGCAGAGAGTACTCCCTGAGTACCGCGCTCCTTTCTTTAACCTGTTAGGGCAATCCTGTATTGGTGGATTGGAAGTGTTTGCGGGCGTGCCGCGCACACAGGAAGCCATTGCCACGTCCGGCCAATTAACTTCCGCACGGTTCGTGCGTGCGCAGAATATGCACCTTTTTAGCGGGAAAACGTATTCCTGCATCCAGCGCGGTTTTTTGCACTGGCTGGAAGCGTGGCAACCGCAGGTGCTCATTGTGGAAGCTAATCCGCGTTATTTGTCCACCCCCATTGCCATTCAATGGATGCATCACCGCCAGTTACCGGTAATCGGCTGGGGGTTAGGCGCGCCAAAGACTGGTCGGGCAGAAAGCCTCATCCGCCGTGAGTTCCTGCACAACCTGGATGCAATTATCGCCTATTCACAGTCTGGAGCAGAGCAATATGTTGCTGCTGGTTTTAATCCAGGCTGTGTTTTTGTTGCACCGAATGCCGTTTCCCCTCGCCCCACGCAACCGATATCTCAACGCCCACTGGAATATAAAAATGGAAAACCATCCATTCTCTTCCTGGGGCGCCTTCAGGAACGCAAGCGTGTTGAGTTGCTGCTCCAGGCTTGCGGAAAAATCCCCGCGCCTCTGCAACCGCACCTGGTTATCGTGGGAGACGGACCTGATTGCGCCAGATTGCAGGCGATCGCGGGCAGGGTATACCCTACAGCACAATTCCCCGGTGCGAAACACGGGCAGGAATTGGAACCTTTTTTTGCCGACGCTGATCTTTTTGTTTTGCCGGGCACCGGTGGATTGGCTGTTCAACAGGCCATGGCACACGCCCTGCCTGTGTTGGTGGGAGAAGCCGACGGCACTCAATCAAACCTGGTACGTCCTGGCAATGGCTGGATACTCGCCAATCCATCAATTGAAGGTCTTACAGAGCAATTAACTTCCGCATTAAGTGATATTCCCCGCCTGCGCCGCATGGGCGAAGAATCCTTGCGCATCGTCTCCGAAGAAATCAACCTTGAAAAGATGGTTGAATCCTTTTTGCATGCGATCAGTGAAGTCATCAAGGGTTAATTAATGGAAGAAACAATTCCCTTAAGAATCCTTTTGATCGCTGACGGCCGCAGCCCCATCACACGCCGCTGGATCACTATGCTAGACCCCCTGGGTCATCACATCTCCCTTGTATCTTCCTATCCCTGCCCTCCGTTGAAGGGTGTGGAAAACTTATATATCATCCCCCTGGCATTTTCAAGCTTTGGAGGCAGCCAGGCTGACGGGTTAAAGTCAAAAAGTTCTGCTGGCATCATCACGCGCATCCGCCCGACCGCTCAGATACTGCGTCACTGGTTTGGACCGTGTACACTCGGTCCCAAGACAGGCGAATTACGGCGCATCATTAAGACCGAAAAACCGGATATCCTGCATGCCATGCGCATTCCGTTTGAAGGAATGCTCGCCAGTTCCACCCCTCCCGGTATTCCCTTGATCATTTCAACATGGGGGAATGACTTCACCCTGCATGCAGCCTCAACCCCCCGTATGCGCGCGCTTACACGCAAGACTATGCAGAGGGCATCTGCGCTGCTGTCGGATACCCGCGTTGATGTTTCAAGGGCTGCTGAATGGGGTTTTGATTCACACAAACCTACCCTGGTAGTGCCCGGTAATGGAGGGATTTACCTTCACGAGTTAAACACCACCATCGCCGGGGTCGCCAAATCAACCATACCGACTGTTCTCAATCCACGCGGATTGCGTTCCTATGTCCGCTCTGACACTTTTTTTAAATCCATTCCTACTGTTCTCCAAACCTTCCCTGATACTCAATTCTTATGCACTTCAATGGCAGGGCAGCCCGAAGCTGAACGGTGGGTCAATGCGCTTGGCATTAAAGAGAATGTGCAGTTGCTTCCACTTCTCACACAGGAAGAGTTATGGCACGAGTTTGCGCGTGCGCACGTCTCGGTTTCCATCAGCAGCCATGATGGCACGCCCAATACTTTACTTGAAGCCATGGCAACAGGCTGCCTGCCTATCTGCGGGGATCTGCCCTCCATCCGTGAATGGATCACCCCGGGGGTGAACGGCATGTTGGTCAACCCGCAGGATCCCCAAGCGCTGGCAGAAGCGATTTTGCTAGGACTCACTTCACCACAATTGCAGGCTTCATCAGCCAGGCTCAACGCCCGGATCATCAAAGATCGCGTGGACGTGGAAACCATACGTGCCTCTGTTGATCAATTATATAAAGCTGTCATTCGCGGGGATGGACTTTGAACCCGCCGACAGATCGCCTGCGCGGGATTGCAGTTGGTGCAGCCATCGGTGATGCGCTCGGCATGCCCCTCGAATTCAAACGCCCGCGCCCCCTGCATGCCCTGCTGACTGAAATGACCGGGGGAGCGTTACCAGCCGGCTCCTTTACGGATGACACAGAGATGGCGCTTGCCCTGTCTGAAAGCCTGCTCATCACCCACCCGCTTGATCCAAATGACCTGGCTGGCCGTTTTGTCGCGTGGTTCCAATCTCATCCACCCGATATCGGCATCCACACCAGCCATGTGCTCAGATCCATTGCCCGCGGAACTCCCTGGCGTGAATCAGCCCAAAATGTACAGCGGGCAAATCCTGATTCCGCGAGCAACGGTTCACTCATGCGCTGCTGGCCGGTTGCCATAGCCTGTTGGGACAATCCCTCCTACCTGGTAGTAGAGTCTCGATTGCAATCTGAAATTACCCACCTCAACCAGGATTGCATTGATGCATGTGTTTTTACCAACCTGCTTCTCTACAAGATCGTGCATGGCAGGCGCAATCTCACTCCTGATGCCATACTGCGTCAATCCATCACCAGCGCGCTGGAACAGGTGAACTTTGATCCTGAATTTCGCACAGAAATTGAGTTGGCTCCGGTGCGTTTACGCGAAGACCTCCCCAATACAGGGTGGGTTCGCCATACGCTTGAAAGTGCGCTTTGGGCTGTTCTGACCACGCAATCCTTTGAAGAAGCCCTCGTTCAGGCGGTTAACCTGGGTAATGATGCGGATACAACAGGTGCGGTTGCCGGGGCAATTGCCGGTGCGCTTTACGGGTATTCCGGGATTCCAACCCGCTGGAAAAATGTTTTACACGGAGAGTATCCGCTGAAGTCCCATCACATTTGGATCGAAAAAGATTTTGTAGAACTGGCAGACAAGCTCGCCGCTCTCTCCATCCAAAATTAGCAGACTCTTAACAATAATCATCCCTCTTCGTCATGCTTTCTTTGACGCGTTGGGAGGGATGCGCTATACTTAAACTCGATCAAATTATCCCGGAGGTTTTTCAAATGGCTTCTGAATCCAGTTTCAAACTCACTTATGCCAC
>CAZSGL010000123.1:0-6503 GCA_964606265.1 uncultured Anaerolinea sp.
CCAAATTGGCAAGTTTTTGAGGTTTTTTCGATTATACGAACTTTTGACGCGCGGTGATGCACCAATCTACCTCCGCAAACTGGTCACCCCTGTATTTTCCAGAAGGAATCCTTGCGGATGATCTTCCCATCGGCAAATTCCAGCAGGTCAACGCCGCGCACTTCGATGGATTGCCCGACTATTGAGGTGCCGGTGAGGGTCCACTCAGAAACACCGAGATCGCCGCAGACCCAGTGTTTATCGCTGCCGTAATGGACATCGGGGATGCCTTTAAAGCGTTTTGCAAGACCCGCGCGAACCTCAGCCTTGCCGGTATGCCGATCCCCGCGAGAGCTGGCACCGCGCGGCATGTAGAAGACGCAATCCTCCGCGAAATAGTCTATGATGGCATCCAGATCGTGGCGGTTGAAGGCTTCGAGAAAATCCTTTAACAATTGTTCAGTCACCTGCGCGGACATGGGGCACCGATTCCCTTAACGCCAGATGCCCAGGACGGCGCCGAATAGGACAAAATTGAGCAGGTGATTGCCGACTTCGATAGCCCAAATCTTGAGCCCGTGCCCGGCGAAGAGCTTGTTGACCAGGTAGGTGGGGGCGATGAAACCGCACCACAGCATGAAACCAACGCCAGCACCGATGAGCAGGCTCATGCTGCCGGACTTTTCGGCGACGTAGTTGACGACGAAAGCCATGGCGATTGCCTGGACAAGCGAGGCGAGCACGGTAAGCCCCCAGGTGACCGCCATATTGCTGGAGCCCGGATTTTCGCCTTCCTTCTTGCCGATGCCCTTCCACCAGACCGGGAAGAAGGTTTTCGGGTTGTACCACAGCGAGCCGCTTGCCATGCTGATGAGCACACACGCCAGGATTGCAAGCCAATTGAGTGATGAAAAATCCATTTTATCCTCCTGATTCAAAAATATAATAGGACAATTTTACTCCAATTATTGGATTGGGGGAGACGGATTAATGGCGTTAAAAAAGCCAGACTATGCTTTGTGCAAAAAACTGTAACTTGGAAAGCCGCCAGGCATGTGGTATTGTATATACAAGTGGGTTTAATCCCCTTAGGAGGGTCAATGGAAAGAGCAGCCTGGAATAAGTGTGAAGCTAATACCTGGTGCCCCTTCTGGGAGATCAACCTGAATCATAAGTATTTTGATGAATTGGAAGGGATTTACATCATCTGGCATGAAAGTGTTACGGTTATGGTTGGACAGGGGTCAATCCGGGAGCGGCTAAGAGCGCACATGCATGAAAAAGAATTTGAGGACTACAAATCGAAATATTTGCTGGTCACCTGGTGTACGATAAGTAGTTGTGTGCGAGACGGAGTGGTGAAATTTTTATTCAACCAATACCATCCGCTGCTCGGGGGATTGTGCCCGGATGTGATGCCAATCCCGGTGAATCTGCCATTTGCCGTGCACGATGTTTATTCATATGGGTCGATTGGCGAATCGATTAAGAATAATCAGCAGCACTGACGCGGATATGCAGGGAGTACACCCTCTTTTACCAGTTTACCGGAACTGGAAGAAGATTGTTTCCTAAACCAGGCCAAACTTGATGAGACTTTCGGCCATTTCGATGATGGTTTGTTGATAGGGGCGAGGCTGCCAGCCAAATGTCGATTCTATCCGTGCGGTGGAAAAACCA
Source organism: uncultured Anaerolinea sp. (assembly GCA_964606265.1). Lineage (GTDB taxonomy): Bacteria > Chloroflexota > Anaerolineae > Anaerolineales > Anaerolineaceae > UBA6107. The sequence continues at coordinate 1,660 of CAZSGL010000123.1, forward strand.
TATTTCCAGTTATTGGTTCTGGCTACCGCTTTAATCTTAGGGCTGAACAAACCGAAGAAGCGGATGACTAAATCCGGAATGAGTTTATGGGGGATGTGGAAACCACGGTCAGCGAAATTCTCATAGAGGATATTGGCGAACTCCAGGAGAGGTATGGAAGCACCACTGCAGATGAAGCGCTTACCAGCCGCCTGCGGGAGCATCATTGCCCGGAGGAGGATATCCGCCAGGTCACGAACATCCACCAGGTCAAGCTGGGAGTTGGAAACACCGGGAACCTGAGCGTGCATGAGCGTGCGGTACCATTCCGTGGAGGTATGGACATGCTCATCCAGAACGGGACCCATTACATTGGAGGGATTGACGGAAACCATCTCCATGCCGGGGCTATTTTCCGCGCTGTTGATGAAATTCCAGGCGGCACGTTCTGCGAGGGTTTTGGCTTTGTGGTAGATCACGCGCGGTTTATCGACATTTGACCAATCGGCTTCGGTGAAGACTTTTTCTTCGCCCTCGTGACCGTCAAAAATAGCACCAATGGTTGAGAGGAGCACCACGCGGCGGATGCCAGCGCGCGCGGCAGCGGTTAATACACGCATGGTGCCATCTACGGCCGGGGCAATGAGGATACTCTCATCCCTGGGATTATCCGCGGTATATGGCGCGGCGGTGTGGATGACAGAATCGCAACCCCGGACGGCATCCTCCCAGCCGGCGTCTGCAAGCAGATCAGCATGAGCAAATTCCAGCCCGGTAGTATTTACGAGAGCGGCGAGCGCTTGCCTGACTCCGGCTTCACGCGCAGCTGAACGAACCGTAGTACGCACGGTATATCCCTTTTTCAAGGCAGCCAGGGTGAGGTGCAACCCGACAAATCCGCTAGCACCAGTAATGAGTATCTTTGAAAAAGATTTCGGTGCTGTCATTTTCCCTCCTTTTGTTACGAATATTATAGCCAACTTGTTAAAAGAAAAATGCAAAAAACCTGTAATTGTGCGATTTTAAGTTAATGTTGTTTTGCAGGAATGAATGACCCCGCTGTGACTTATAATGAGGGAAAACCCAAACAAGAGCGGTACATGTGAAGCGATGTAAGGTATGCAACAGACTGACTGATAATGGCGACAAGCGCTGCATTAAATGCGGAACGCCTTTTGAATACGACCCGAAGGTTTCTCCATATTCCGAAACGAAGATCGCGCTGATCGTGCTGGCGCTGGCGCTGGCGGCGTTGATCGTGTACAGATCCCTGCCGGTGCCGCTGCCCGACCCGACGGTATGTTCGCGCACGAGTTACCAGCGCTTCAAGCGGATCGTGGTACTGTCGCATCGGGACACGCTGAACATCCTGGCGGAAAACTACATTTCGTCCAAACACCTGAGCGAGATCATGAAGAACAAGCGGGCTGCCGAGGAACTGGCGGTGCCGGCGTGCCTGGAGCCTGCCAAGGCGAGTTATGTGAGTTATTTAAACGCGCTGTACCGCACGGCGGTGCCCTCGGCATGGGGAGCCTACGAATATGCGGCGATGTATGCCCAAAGCGCAGCGGTCTACCTGGAAGCGCTGCAGGCGGACCTGGATGCCGTGAAGGCGTGCTTGCCGGATTGCACTGACTAACCGAGCTGAACTTATATTACATTGAAACCGATTTGATACCAACTAATGGAAACCTCGAGGACTTGCAGTAATCGTTTGGAGATTAAGCTTGTGATGTCCGGAGGGTGGTTGGACTTGGAGCGCATGTAATAACCTGAGCGACCTCCTTCTTAAGGACACACTTCAGGTAAAACGTATGTTTTCTGACTGAAAAACACATATCCCTCAGTTTTTAAAATCGGATTGTAATTAACAACCTCGGTTTTGAATGAATCAAAGGTCAGCAACCTCCTCGTGGGTTCATCAAGGTATTGTTCCCATACCTGTGACCGGTTGCCGTCAAAACCTGTGATCTCTTTTGTCCAACAAATTTGATCTGATGAATTCTGAGAATTGAAATGCGCTGGAGTATTATTTAATGGGTTGACCATGGAAGGCCTGGGAAAATGGTTTGATGCCCAGAACACTGCAAAGAAAATGCCCCCAAACAACAAGATGCCCATGATCACGCCGGCAAAAATAGTCCAGGGATACTGCCTCGTTACCATGCGCGGCAACAGCTTACGATACTTCCGCATTTCGTTTTTGCTTAAAACCGCCGCGGTATAAGCATGCCCATCCGATCCGATCTTCACCGCTTCATTCTGACTGTTATTGATCTGCGAATTGATCTTTGATAGGTCATTCTTACCCGCTCCCATGCGTTGGAGATAAGGCGCAGCTCCCTGGAAGGCGATGTCGTAAATTTTCGCGCGGGTTTGCAGGAAACGCTGTTCAAATTCCCGGGTGGCAATCTCGTTTTTGGATAGCGGACCGCATAACCAGGCGGTGAAACGGTCCAGGGATGTGCTGGTTAGAAAATACGGCAAAACCGGAGATTCATTTACCACACGGCGAGCCCACGCGCACACCTCCGGAATTTCATATAACTCGCGCGGGTCATTGTCGTAACCGCTGATCATAAGTTCGGCGCGGCTGGGCTTATCTTCGTTAATCCATAAGCGCGCGATGCGTTCCAAATGCTGGTCGAAGGCTTGGCGATTGACAATGGATGCGTTTTCAACCTGGCTGCGTTTCATCGGGATCGCGGTAAAACGACCAACCGCGCCTGACAACCCCACAGGATAAGTGGAAAACTCCCGCATGGGAGAAAACTTATCAAATTTAATAATCTCCTGGAACCCCCAGCCGATCTGTAAGAACCCGTAAGCCAGCCAGAACGAGGAAATTCCAGAGGTTAATATTACTGAAATAACTGATGCAATATTTAATCCGCCAACCACGATCAAAGCCAACCCATTGATAATAAACATTACCCTGTTGATTGCCAGAAGGTTGACAATCCCCAGGACTACGATAATTCCACCCCATACGGGATCCAGATAGCGGGGGAAGATGAATGAAAGCAGCCCCCAAATGATCATACCGATCCCCCAGCCACGCAAATCCTTTTTCAGATCGACGGCTGTTTTTGAGGATGACGATGATGCGCGGAATATTTTGTTACCCCCAAGGTCTAGTTTACCAACAGCAGGGGGGACTTGAGTTCCAGTTACCGGGGCGGCTGCCTGAACAGTGGTTAAAGGGACGCCGGTAGGTATTGGTAGAGCTGAAAATAACTCTTCATCAGCTAAAGGTCGCTCTAGAGGTTCATGGACTTCTTTGCCATCTTTAAAAACCAGTACCGCGTTGTGTACCTTGGGACTATTTAGAAAAGCCTGCTCCTGAGCATCTCCCGGAGAAATGATGACCTTGTAATCTGTGAGAGTGGTTTTGTCTCCGTAATCGTTGGCGTACTTATAGATCAGGCGGCAGCCGTAGGCTTTTGCCATCATCACAAGCATTTCAGCCTCTGTTTCAGCTTTAAACGCGGCCTGCCCCGTTTTAATATCGATACTGCTCATTGGATGAATCCTCCCCTGAATGAAGTTGCACGCAATGTAAATCAGTATAAATTATAGCCCCTGGACCAAAATCGATTACGGCTGGTGATCCCCTGACGCGCCAATTTGCACTTATTGAATGAGCACACCCCGGAAGAACACCGGATGTCACTTATACGAGTGGAAGAAGGTTATGGTGATTTGCTCTCCTCTGCGTAACCCCATTGACCGGGCAGACGCAGCTTTTGCAGCGGGGGGAATAGCTTGTTGAATTCTTCCACCTCGTCATCGGGGAGGTCCTCAAAGACCGCCGCTTCGTGGAATTTGCCGTGGACGCCGGTTAATCCTCCAGGGACGAGCTCGAGTGCCATGAAAGCGTCGAAATTCTTACCGCCGGCGGTGGTGATGCCGAAGCGCTCGCAGGGCGCAAAGCCGAAGCGCGGGTAGTAGCCCGGCTCGCCGAAGATGATGATGGCTGTGTGCCCCGCCTCCCGCGCCAGCTGGAAGGTGACCTGCATGAGTTGAGCACCGATGCCCGTTTTTTGAAATGAGGGCTCGACGCATAACGGTCCGAAGGTGAGCAGAGGATGGACGGTTTCACCGTCGATGACTTTTGAATGGGTATACATGATGGTGCCGACGACGCTGCCATCGAGTTCAGCGACGCGGCTGAGCCCAGGGAGGTAGGCGGGGTCGGTACGCAGTTTGCGGACGAGCAAATGTTCGCTGCAGCCGGGGATGTAGAGGTTCCAGAAGGCTTGCTGGGTGATGAGCTCGGTTTGGTGGTAGTCTGCGGGGCGCTCGGGGCGGATGATGAGGGGCATGCGGGTCTCCAGTTGGGGGACGTTGGGACAAAACAAGTTCAGTACGGGAGGGTTTTTACAGAGTAAACGGGGATTGCCACGCTTCGCTCGCAATGACAAACAAAAAAGTTGCATCGGGGCGCACCTTACTAGCTATGTATCCTTTTCGCCCTTTACCAATCCGATCCCCAGGTATGCGATCCAGCAAAAGAAAATAAAAACCAATACATTTGGCAGCAGAAAGATCGTCAATTATTTCCCAATAAGGGGACGTTGCCGATAATGCCTTTGCCAAAAAATATTTCCTGGATGAAGTCCCAGACTGTCCAAAGCGCACCGACAACCCCCGCGGGGACAAACAAGATACCCGTGATGATCTTTGCGAACCTCAAGTTGAATAGCCATCCGAGGCTGAAAATTGCTACGGCAGCGCTTATCGCCACCTTAATAAAATCGGGCGATTCCTCTTGCAGGTTATTGATGACCGCGTAAACCCCAAGAGCGAGCCCAAGAAGGCTGAGGATTATTCGAATAATTTTTTTAGCCATGTGAATCTCCTTC
>CAZSGL010000124.1:0-3977 GCA_964606265.1 uncultured Anaerolinea sp.
TCAATTCATCAACCTCCGGGAATCGTTCACGGTTGGAAAAGGCTTTGCGCGGATCCACCAGGATGGTTTTAAACCTCAGTCCCTTTGCCATTCCCAACAGGCTGATGGCAGTGTGCACACCGCCGATGACGATCAACCGTGAAGGCAGTGGGAAAATGTTAAAGAAAAGCAGGGTTTCTACCTGAGGTTTTTCCAGGAGGAACTCTTTACTGACCTGATCGAGAAACAACTTTTTTTGATCCATTCCATCCCCAAAGTGCAGACCGCTCAATCGTGGAATCTTCAACAGGTCTTCGTCCGGGTAAATGGAAAATGTCAGCCCGCGATCCTCTGGAGACAAAATGGAGATCTGCGCAAAGAACCGCCCTGATGAAAGGTGTCCGATGGTATCCGTTAACTCTTCCTGGTTGTATGGTCGTATCAAAACATCCAGGTTGCCGCCGCATGCCAGCCCCACCGTAAATGCCATTTCATCCGAAATACCGTAATGCACCACCACAGCTTTTCCGCTCTTTAACACCTGCAGAGCTTCTTGCACCACCGCTCCTTCAACGCATCCAGCGCTCACCGAGCCGGCCATCTCACTATCCTGGCTGACCGCCATGGTTGCTCCCAGCTCGCGCGGTACAGACCCATGAATCTTAATCACAGTGGCTAATGCCACCTGTTTCCCCTGTTCAAACCATTTCTCAATCGGGCTGATGAGTTCCTGCATGGCTTTTCCTCTTTGTCAATTTCAATTCAATTTAATTGTTGAGCCTGGGTTGTTTCCACAAAAATCTGCCTTGCGGTCGAAAAACCCAGTGTTACGGGTTTTTCCTCAACACTCAGCGTGATCGTCTGGTTGAAAGGCAGGATCTCGGTCACCGTCACTGGTTGACCCGGTTCAATATGATTTTCTTCAAGAAACGTCAATAAGCCGGGGATTTCCTCCGCAAGTTCGTGGATTCGCCGGATGATCACTTTTTCCCCAATCTTCACCAGGGGTAATGCCACCCAGTCCGACACAGACGCTTCAAACCCGGGCAGGGGGTTGCCGTGCGGGCAGGTTTCCGGTTGGTTGAGTTCCTCAAGCAGAGCCGCTTCCACTTCATCAGAGATCGTGTGCTCAAAGCCGTGCGCTTCCTGGTGCACCTTCGACCAGGATAGCAAACGGATCAACATCCACTCAGCCAGCATATGCCGCCGTAACACGGATCTTGCCAGGTCATCTCCATGCTTGGTTAACTTGGGGCTGTGATTGGCGTCCATATCCACTAACCCGTCCCGGCTCATGCGTTTAAGTGCGTTGGTTACCGTCGGCGGGGTCACACCCAGTAATTCTGCCAGGCGCGCGCCGCTCGCCGGCTCACCATCCCTTTCGGTGATGTACAGCAAGCTCAGATAATCTTCAATTGTCGCGCTGGGTTTGTCGCTCATCGGCTTACCTTTTCAGGAGGAATATCATCCTTTACAAATGACATCTTTATCAAGTATACTAATGTTAATCATTAGCACACGCTAATATAATAACAGATTCATCAATGGGTGCAAAGGGTTCGTAAATAATTATACAATGATGACCTCGTTTCAAAAGCCGCAAGATAAGCGCTTATCCGATGTGAACAAGGGAGAAGAAGTAACCCTCTCCACGGTTCGGGTTGGGCTGGAATTAACCAGCCGATTAACTTCACTGGGTCTCACACCGGGTGTCCAGCTCCAGGTGCTCCAGAATTATGGACGTGGTCCCATCATCATTAATGTACGCGGTACGCATGTGGCATTAGGTCGGGGAGAAGCCGATAAGATTCTGGTGGTGCCCTCCGGTGGCGCATGAGCGATTGTCACGACGTTTCAAAACCCTCAACTAAAAAAACTGGCAAACGTAAAGACTCCCCATTGATTGCCCTTGTGGGGCAGCCCAATGTTGGCAAGTCAACCGTTTTTAACCTGCTCACAGGCATGAATCAGCACGTTGGCAATTGGCCTGGCAAAACCGTGGAAAGAAAAGAAGGCCGCTTTAAGCAGGGTGGCAAGACCTATACCCTGGTAGACCTTCCCGGTACATACAGCCTTAGCGCTAATTCTGCCGAAGAATTGATTACCCGCGAGTTCATCCTTACTGAATCCCCTGACCTGGTCGTGGCATTGGTGAATGCAGCCAACCTTGAGCGTTCCCTCTACCTGGTTGCAGAACTGGTCTCACTGCCTGCTCCGCTGTTGGTCGTCCTTAATATGATGGATGTGGCGAAACAGGAGGGGTATCGCATTGAACCTGAAGTCCTTGAAGCTGCTCTTGGCGTGCCGGTGATTGCTTTCACAGCCACGCACATGGATAGTGTCCAACCTCTTGTTCAGGCGATTCAGAGTGTTCTGGAAAGCAAAGTCAAATCACAGCCAAAAACACCCACCATCCGTGCAGACCACCAGCAAGTCCTTGACCGTGTCCTGGAACTTCTTTATCCATATCCATTTCCCCCATATCCCCGCGAATGGCTTGCGTTGAAATTACTTGAAGGTGATGCCGAGATCACCCGTAAGGTTAAATCGGCATTGCCTGAGGGTGAGTGGCAAACGCTTCACAACCTTTTAAAACAGCACGACGATGCCTTGCTCGCCATCGCTTCCGGACGATATGAGTGGATTGGCAGAATGACGCGCGCTGCTGTAACCCACCCCAGGATCGGGCAGATCAGTCTCACCGACCGCCTTGACCGCTGGGCAGCCCATCCTCTCGTTGGCCTGATCCTTTTAGGTTTGGTGCTGGGATTGGTTTTTTGGCTCACGTTTACCATCGGGTCCCCTATCCAGACCTGGCTCGAAAATAGCGTCATCATCCCACTCGGTTCATTTGTTTCAACCTCCCTGCAGCATGCTCCAGGTTGGCTGCGCGGGGTGATCGTGGATGGCATCATCGGTGGGGTTGGATCTGTCCTTACATTCCTGCCCATCCTCATCATCTTCTTTGCATCGTTTGGTTTCCTTGAAGACGTTGGTTACATGGCTCGCGCAGCCTTTGTAATGGACAATTTCATGCACTGGATGGGACTCCACGGCAAATCCTTCCTGCCGCTCTTCCTCGGTTTTGGTTGCAACGTCCCGGCGGTCATCGGTACCCGCGTCATCGATTCATGGAAATCCCGCTTGCTCACCATCCTCCTGGCGCCTCTTGTCCCCTGCACCGCTCGAATGGCAGTCGTCGCCTTCCTTGCACCCATCTTTTTTGGCAGGCAGGCAATTTTTGTAGTTTGGGGATTGGTCGCTCTCAGCATCTTCATTCTCATCCTGCTTGGGGTGATCCTCAATCGCGTCCTCTTCAAAGGCGAACGCTCAGCTTTCATCATGGAAATGCCCCTTTATCACATCCCCAACTGGCGCACTATCGCTTTGCTCATCTGGCAGCGCTCATTGTCCTTCCTTAAAAAGGCTGGTACAACCATTCTCATCCTCTCCCTCGTGATCTGGACGCTTTCATACCTGCCCAATGGAGACCCTGACAACAATATCCTCTCATGGATCGGTCGCTTTTTGGAACCTGCCGGCAGGGTAATGGGTCTGGACTGGCGCCTCACAGTCGCCTTGCTCACCAGCTTTATGGCAAAGGAAAACGCCATCGCCACTCTAGGAGTGCTGTTCGGTAACACTGCCGGTAGTGGGTTGGCACAAACCCTTGCCGCAGCCTACACGCCTGCCACTGCGCTGGCATTCCTCACTGTCTCCATCCTCTTTATCCCATGCGCTGCCACTGTAGCGGTCATCCGCCAGGAAACCGGCTCGTGGAAATGGACCTTCCTGAATATCGCCTTAATGCTGCTGATTTCTGTGGTTGCTGCGATAATCGTCTACCAACTTGCAAGCCTGATCGGATAAGTAATGCTTGAACAACTACTGGCAGAAATAAAAAGTGGCACCACCACCTCTCCCATCACCTTGGCTGAACGTTTGAATACCACGCCGCGTATGATCGAAGCCATGCTGGATACGCTTGAAAGTATGGG
>CAZSGL010000124.1:4077-6489 GCA_964606265.1 uncultured Anaerolinea sp.
ACTTTTATTTTGATCCACGCTATCCCCGGAAATCCTTTAAGTAATTTTTCAACTGCCCAGAGAGGCTTAACCAACTATAGTATCGACCAAACCACGATGAGTAACTTTAACCAGCGCTTCGGTTTGGACCAACCCCCCTGGCGGCAGTTCACCCGCTATCTGTTCGGTGATTTTTACGGTGATGATGGGGCATTTGTTTGCGGTGTGATCTGCGGTAACCTGGGTCCATCAATCTCCCAGGGTGGGCGTAATGTTGAAGACATTCTCTTCACTCCTCCACCGGGAATGTCATTTTGGTTGAGCCAGTTTGGTTATTCCATTAGGCTGGTTTTTTTAGGTTCCTTAATTGCAGTTGGTCTTGGCGTTCCCCTGGGAATTCTTGGAGCAAAAAAACATGCCACAGCTTCCGGTCGCATTATGGATGTGATCCTGGCTGCATTAGTCTCGATTCCCAATTTTGTTCTCGGGTTGCTGGCAATGATAGTCCTTGCATCATGGTTGCACCTGATAAATGTCCTGCCTGATTGGAATGATTTTGGTCAATGGCTCGTACCCGCATTTGTCTTGGCCCTCATGCCAATGGCAAATATTGCCAGGGTTATGCAGGTTGCCATCATCAACATTCAAAACGAGGATTATATTCGCACTGCTCGCGCCAAAGGACTGGTGGAACGCAGGGTGACGATTGACCATATCTTGCGCAATGCGTATGCGCCCTTCATCACCTACCTGGGTCCGACTTTAGTGGAATTATTCGCCGGATTGTTCATTGTGGAAAGTTTGTATTCTTTCCCGGGATTTGGCCGCCAGTACTGGATGGCTGTTCTGAAGCTGGATTATCCACTCATCCTTGGGCTGACATTGATTTATACACTAGGGATTTCACTGGTGAACATCCTCGTCGAGATTACCATTGAGATTATCGACCCGCGCTTGCAGATTGTTAAGGAACAGGATTCTCAATGAATCCCCTCCAGGTGCGCAAGAAATTATCCACATCCAGAGCATATGTCTTTGGTTTGTTTTTCATCGCTGCCTTTGCGCTTGTCGCCCTTTTTGCCCCCTTGCTCGCGCCTCATGATCCTTACACCTTCAATTTCAAACAATCTGACCTGCCGCCCATGTGGGTGCAACAAGAGAACAATCCAGGAATGATCGAACACCCGCTTGGAACTGACATGGTGGGGCGGGACATATTCAGTCGATACCTTTACGGAGTTAGAACAACTTTTGTACTGGCACTGGGTTCAATTCCACTGATCACCATAATCGGGACAATGGTCGGTCTCGTGGCAGGCTACATGGGGAAGAGAACAGATGCTGTAATAACAACCATCCTGGATATTCTGCAGTCCCTCCCGGGGATCATGTTTGTCGTCATCACCGTGCTCGGTCTGCGCAGCACACTTAAGCCGACCTGGATAAACGGGTGCATCACACTCATTATCAGTTACTCCGTCATCGGCTGGGTTGGGCTTGCGCGAATCGTAAGGGTCACTGTCCTTCAGATTAAGACCCAATTGTATATAGAATCCGCCATCTCCATCGGTGCCACTCCCTGGCGCATCATCACCAAACATGTTTTTCCCAATGTTTCCCATTTGATAATCGTGTGGGTCATCAATAACTTCCCCACCATCATCCTGTTGGAAGCCATCCTGGGTTACATCGGCGTGGTGGTAACCCGCGCAGTCGGTGGCAATGACTTCTCCGTGGTTAGTTGGGGAGGGCTCTTTTACGCCGGGCGCGCCGCCATCAGTTACAATCCAACGCTATTACTCGTTCCTTCCCTTAGCCTGTTACTCTTGTCGATGAGCTTCATTTTGGTTGGTGACCATTTCCAGCGGAAATACGAGAAGGTGTAAGATCACCAGTTACAATAGCTCGGGCTTGGGTAAATGAGGGTTTGATGTGACCTAAACCACTCTCCCGGAACTTCTTCATTACCCGCGCCGGGAGGCTCACTGTACGCCCCGTTTACCTGAAATTCCCATTTTGGATTGCTGCAATTCTCGGCTATCATAATAAGCATGAATAAGTTCCAACCACTCCCCTACCTTGATGCCCCCCGGGACGAGGCTGTCGCGCCACTGGCACGCCACCTGCCCCCATACTATCCGGGAATGGTAACCGCGTGGCTCAGCCGCACCGCCCCGCCAGGCGCTGTGCTCCTCGATCCAATAGGCGCTTCTCCCCGTGCCATCCTGGAGGCGGCAGCGCGGTATCGCGTCATCGTCAACTCCAACAACCCTGTCACGGCTGCCATTCTCAAGATCCTCGCAGGTGATCCGCAGCCCAGTGGTTTTCAATCCCTGCTGGCGAGGTTGTCTGCGGTCAAACGCGGCGAGGAACGCCTCGAAGAACACCTCAAGAACCTCTACCTCACGCGCTGCGCCAACTGCCGCCAGATGC
>CAZSGL010000125.1:0-6484 GCA_964606265.1 uncultured Anaerolinea sp.
TGACAAAGTTTTACCGTTTTCATCTGAAAAGGTTGTGGAATTTTCCGTTCCATCCATATGGGGAAATACTTTTGTGTAGCTATCATCGACTGGCATTAGATGTGCTCCACGATCACAAGTTGAGGATTGAATACCATTCGGTCTGCATGAGAGGCAACGCCCACAATAACAATGCAGTCATCCGCTCCACTGGGCGCTGTTTGAGTCAAAGTATTGCCAGTGGTTCCGGTCACAGACAGGTAAACGAATCCGCTCGGTGTCCAGTTCCATGTATCGTCCCTCGCGATCCCCATCAACAGGTAATTTCCTACCGCATTGGCAGCAATTGTCGCATCTACACACATACCCACCACCACAGCAGAGGCAATCGCGTCTGCATCAGCAAGTGCCATTTCGCCATCTGCATTGATAAAGGTCACATCCCCAAATGCCTGTGCATCGTGGGCCGTGAAGGTTGTCTTTACGCCGTGTGCTGTATGATCAGCATCCGGGGTAGAGTCAATATCCTCGTGGTTGTGAGGAACTCCGTTAATGTTGTAAGCGCTTCCTGCCGTGATATCTACATCTCCAGTGACCTCCAATCTCTGCCCGACTTCAACAGTCTGAATTGTTCCACCTTTTATACGCACCCAAGCAGAGGTCCCCCCACCCCCAACGCTATCCACCTCCAACTCTATTCCGCCTCCAGCTATGCCACTTTCAACAATCATTTCCAATGTTCTCACAGCGTAATTGTTGATTTCACTTGTTTGGTGTGTTTTTATGTAGCCTACTGGTGTACCGTCAGTTTTGGTGAAGGTTATACTATTTGGGTCATATTCTCCGATAATTGGTCTTCCCGTCCCCTGTATAATTTCAATGCCATCCTCATTTAGCTTTACCGTTCCACCCCCCGCTATTAACTCACCAGTGGTTAAATCTAAACCCACCATCATCACATCATTGTTGACCCCCACCAAAAACCACGTCTTGCCGCCGTACTCAAACCCGGGGTAGCCAAAACGGCCACCGGTGAACCCGCTCCCCGGCTCCACCCCGTTGCCACTGCGGAACTCGCCCGACAGCAACGTGCCCAGGTCAGTTGAGAATTCTTCCAGCGAGTTGACGTTCACCGTCCGGGACTTCAGCTCGGCCATATCCTGCACCAGCTGCTTGACCACGTTCACTAAATTGGCAGGGTCCAAATTGCTTAAATAATCGCTCATAGGACAGCTCCATCGTCCGTGCACTGTGAGATCGTAAAACGAACGAACAAGTGTTTCATAATTGTCCTTCCAGCGCCATCGTGAGTTGATTTGCGCCCTCATCGTAGTTCATGGCCCCCACTCGAGCCTGGCCACTCCAGCCCTTTCTACCCCCCGGCAGGATCAACTTCGTCGCCCGCACGGTCAAAACATTTCCCAGTCTCAACTGCGAGAACAGGTTCCCGGTGTCGCGCACCCCCACCTCCAGCTTAAGCGTGGGTTTGCCGTTCGCTTTCACAAAATTCTCGGTGTAAGTTTGCAAGGCGCTCTTTGATGTTGTGTTAAATTGCTCCACCCGGTTGCGCATGCGGTAGTCATCCACCGATGCCTGATCGATCACAATCTCCGAGGTCAACCGGCTGGATGTGGTCGAGGCATTGTTGATCCCCATCACCGCGTTCCAGTACTCCCCATCCAGCGAGGCACTGGCGATCTGCATATTGCCGTCATCCCCATCCTGCAGCACCACGGGGGTCACACTTCCAAGCAATTTTTGCAGATCGAGGTAGTGCACCAGCCGCCTCTCGGCGTTGATCTCAGAGCGGAACTGCATCTCCATCCCCGCGTTGGTCACCAGCGCCTTGAGCTGCGCCCAGTCGGAGGTCGAATTGACCTCAACTGATTTTTCAGGATCGCCGGTCGCCATCTCACCCTGTCGCAGGTATAGATCACCCAGTTGGTTTGCCAGCTGCACAAACCGCAGCGCCACCTCGCGCGTGTCACCCTTTTGGGTGTCCGCATAAAATGGGCAGCGCCGCGACATCAGGTATGGGATGTCATAGGCCGTCACCACCACCGGGCTGATCGCGCTCCAGGGTGTGTCGATCATCCCAGACCAGTCGGGTACTTTTCCCGCACCATCCACAAACACCATCCGCCCCAGCTGCATGCAGGGCAGCAGCGCTTCAGCGTCGGTTAAAGTAAAAGTCGCCGAGTCACCGTCCGAGATCATCCAGCCCCGTTTGACCGTGGCATGCACTTCACCCGCGATCCGGTTCTCCAGATCAAAAACAAGAATCCGGCTCATAGTCTTCTCTCAACCCAACTCGGAACGATCGTCAGCGACGCCACGTTTTCGCCGGTGATCTCCAGCGTGTTCACCCCGGGGTTCAACCGGATCCAAACCGCGCGGCTCTCATCGTCCAGAGTCAGTGCGCTGGCCGCGTTCACCCCCGCATAACTGACCTCATAATCTTCCCCATCCAAAACCATTGATGTATTGAGTAGCATCGGGAAAACAAGGCTTATCACATCGCCTGTAGTAATATTCTTAATCGCAACTGTCAACAAATAATTTGATTTTTCCGCCAGAACCGATCCTGTGGGCTGGTTTGCACTCACGAACACCACTGTGGCGGTTGCCACCTCAAAATAACAATCAGTGTCTGCCTGAGCTGCCAGCGTGCCGGTCATCAAAAACCGCACCACCTTCATGTTTCCCGTTATCGCGGCGGATGCGTGCGTGATCGCTCCCCAAGTCGACACCGCGGCCGGAGTTGCCTCGTTCCATACCTCCACCCAGGCAATTGAATCGTTGGACCGCTGCAGCAGTGCCGCTTTCACCGCTGGCCAAAGCGCCGTATTGCGGTACTTGCGCCCGGTCATTGAAACCGTCGTAATCCCGCCCGCGTTTTTCAGTGTCCAGCTCAAGCTTGCCTTTTCGGCTTGTTTAATTCCGGATTTATACCAGGTCGAGAGCCGCATCCCCATCGATGGAGCTGCACCTTCCGCATCGCCTGCCGTGTGATAGATCTCGCTCACGTTACCCAGGCGGGTTACCGCAGCCAGCCATGCCCCGGTGCGGTTTGGGTTGGCCCCGTCGTAAAACTTGGTCGAGGCCGTATAAACCCAGGTCACATTATCCGATGCCGAGAGATCCATCACCGGCTTGGTGCTGTCGTAGGAGCTGTCGGTCAGTGCCGGGGCGGTTACCGCGCCGTTACCGTACAAAATAAAAACTGTATGCTCGATCCAGTTGAACACGTCCGCCGCGGCATGCGCCTGCATGGTTGTACCCAACGCTGAGCGCGTGACGCCTGTCAGTTTGTAATTGATGAGGTCCTTGCCGGTGTACTCAAACCACTCCGTACCATGTGTCACGTACCCGCGCGCGGGCAGCGCCTTGAGAGACGTCAAGTTGTTCGCGATCTTCGCAAACGCCAGGGTCGTGATCGCTCCCGAGGCAGCCACAGGTGTCAGCAGGGTCATACTCCGCCCCGCCGCCAAATTCACATTGAACCAGATATGCGTGTGGTCTGTATTCATGTCCGCCAGCCAGCGGTTGACGATCACCCCATCCACCAAGACCATCAGATCATCACCGTCCGCCTGCATCTTGCCAGCCGTCACCAATGCTGCCGTGTCAAGCGCGATGCACCACGGTCTGACCCCATAGGCATACCCGGCGGCGTTCACCAGCTGATACAACCGCTGATATGCCCACCCGACCGCGGGCAGCTCCGTTGGGGTGATATTAAGGGACAGCCGCGTTGGGCTGTACCCGCCCACCGTCAGGGCCTTGGTGTCGCCGCTGGCTGTTACCGCCCAGGAATCCGTCACCGCAGCCACAGTGTGCCAAGCGCTCTCACCGGTCTGGAAAATGATCGTGAAGACGCCTTCAAATTTTGGGTATGAATGAATGGATTGAACAACACAGTTGAGGCAGTAATCACGCCCCTCATCACTAAAGGTGCCTACCAGTAAGCCTGCAGTGCCCGGTCTGCACGCCTCTTTGAGCTGTGACTCCAGCACCTCCACGTTGGATAAATCCAGGATCCTCACCGTCACTACCGCGGACCGCGCATCAATCGAGAATGTACCCGCATACAAAGAGTCTGATTTCGCCTGCTCGATGAACACAGGTTTTGCATCCGGAGGCGTCTTCATACTGGTCGCTGTGGACCGGTAATACGCGCTGGACAAGGAGAAGCCGTTAAAAGTTTTGATATGGATCATAGCGTGCTCCAGGGCATTCTGTTAATATCGCTTGCTTTTGATCATCTGACCCATGCTCGTCCCCGCCGGACCCTGAAGGATCACTGGGGCAAAAAATTGATATGATTCAGATGAACTGTTAACCTGTCCACCGCCAGCTGCCGGACTATATGCCTGCTGTAATCTATAATTTCCTGCCCCCGATAATGCGGGGATCAATCCGCCCGAGATGTTCATGCCCACCATTCCGATGATCATCTGATTGATTTCGTCCCGTATTCCCCTAAAGGAATTTGTAAAACCATTCCCCATACCTAAAGCCATATTCTCGCCAATCCCTGTAAATACCTTACTAGGGCTGGCGATCCCCAAAAGTTTTTTTATGATTTCCACCATGCCTTTGAAATTTTCAACAATGTTATCTTTGAAATTTTTCCAGGCATTTGTCCAGCCATCTTTCAAGCCCTGAACCAGTTGTTTGCCCATCTCGCTCATTTTGGCTTTAAATTCAGGGCTTTTGAACTGGGTGACCAATGCGTTGATCACTTTCGGCATCATCGAAAGTAGTAATGGAATATTTTCAACTATCCCGAACGCAAGGGCAAGAATAATTTGCACTGCAGCTAAAAGCATCATTGGTAGATTGTTGATCAAGCCATTGACCAATTCAATCATGATGGTCGGGATTTGATTTGCTAGCATAGGTAGGGCAGTTATCAAACCTTGTGCCAGCGCTAAAATCAGTTGTAATGCTGCGTTGATCAACATGGGAAGGTTTTGTACCAGTACCATCACCATCTGTAACATGATGTCCACAATCGCCGGAATCAAGGTCGGCAAAGCCGCTCCTATTCCAGAAGCCAATGTCACAACAATTTGAAGTGCCGCTTTTAAGATCATCGGCAGCATCGAGATCAAACTGCTCGCCAGCGTCAGTAATATTTGCATTGCGGCGTCTATCAGCATCGGTAGATTATCAACAATGAACTGCACCAGGCTGGTGATGATGCTGATCGCTGCCGGAAGAATAACCGGAAGATTCTGTATAACCGCTGTGATAATTCCCTGGATGATCCCCAATCCTGCCTGGATCATCTTGGGGGCTTCGGTTGCAATGTTGCTAAGAATCTCGCCCAGCAGCCCACCAATACCATCTGCCATCTTCCCCAGGTCGCCATTTGAACCGCTCACGATCTCAGAGAATTTACCAAGATACTTTTCTGCGCCACCGGCGAGTCCCTGGAATGCAGGCAAAAATGCTGTTGCCAGCGTTCCTACCGTCCCTTTCAATCCGGCTTTAAGCCCAGCCAATGTATCCCCGAACGCCTCGAGTGATTCAACATCTTCCTTTTTCATCACCGCGCCCATTTCGTAGGCTTTGTTGGTTAAGGATTGCATTTCCTCTGCAGATGTTTTGATCAGGGGATTGAGATCTGTTGCGCTTTTTCCAAGCAGGGACATGGCCAACACGTCACGCTCAGTCTCGTTTGTAATTCCACTAAGAGCCGTGAGGGTCTCTTGCCACACCACTTTACTGTCCCTCAGACTACCGTCCGCATTTTTGTACACAACTTTGAGCTTTTCAAAATCTTCTATCTGTGCCTTGTTACCGTCCCTGGCAGCAGCCATGCTCTTTTTTAACTTGTCCTGGCTGCCCGCCATTGTTTCTATCGAAACACCAACCTGGTCACCGATGAATTTCATTTCTTGAAGACGTTCCAACTCAATACCGGTTTGATTGGAAAGGTCCACCAGCTCACCGGCCGCGTCCGCGGCTTTTACCACCAAGCCGCCAATGGCTCCCGCTGCAGCAGCTGCGCCAGCAGCTAACCCCACGATCGCTTTGCCGCCAGTTTTTAGTACGGTACCAAGTCCTGACATAATGCTCTTCAGCCGCTGAGCGTTTTTCTCTGCCCGATCCTCTTCATTTGCCAGTTTTCCCATATCTTTGCTGGCGTCCTGGGATTCGTCACCGAGTTTATCCAACGCTGTGCTCGCCTGGTTTAGTTCCCCCTGCATTTTGTTCAGGGTTTCGGTCTCTTTGTTGATCTTGATCTGCAGCTCCTGCAATTCCTTGCCGCTGGTCTTGCCTTCTGCCGCCAGTTTGTTATAAACTCCCTGCAGGCCCTCTACTTTTTGTTTCTGTAGTGAAATGACTCCACCCAGGCTCTTGATCCGGGCTTCCAATCCTGCCGAGTTATTCTCCCAATCTTCCATACCGGCAGCCGTCGCCTTAAATCCGGATTCCATTACCCGGATCTGTCGGTTAAGCTCTGCCATCCCTGCCTTAAAATCGGTGGTGTCAA
>CAZSGL010000126.1:0-6477 GCA_964606265.1 uncultured Anaerolinea sp.
CACCTTTATGGTCCGGATGATGAACGCTCCGAATTGTATTTTGCCAATTTCAGCCACGCGCTGGAGGAAAACCTGATCAATCGTATGTCGCCTGAGCAGCGTAGGGGAACCCTGTTGATTCTCACCGCGGACCACGGTCAGGTCATGACCACCAAAGATCCCAATCATGAACTATCTCATCACCCTGAATTCATGAACTGCCTGCATATAAAACCAACTGGTGAAAGCCGCTTTACCTACCTGCACGTAAAACCGGGAAAAGAGAGTACCCTGCGGGACTATATCTCAGCCACCTGGCCGGACAAGTTTATCGTTATGGATTCCCAGCGCCTGTTCGAGGCAGGATTACTTGGTCCGGGAGCCCCAATGGCGGATATTAACAACCGTATTGGCGATCTGACCATGATTGCGAGGGGGAATAATTATTTGTGGTGGGCTGATAAAGAAAATCCATTGCTGGGACGTCACGGCGGACTCAGTCCGCAGGATATGGTAGTGCCGTTCCTGGCCGCGCGCTTGTAATCCATCAACAAAGGACAAGTAAATGCCGCTTATACGAAGAATCTCTCTGGTAACGTTAATCCTCCTGATACTTTCAGGCTGCGCGGGACGAAACACAGCCACGCCCACAATTCCTACGGCAGATGGCATTGACCATATCGTGATCAGCGAGATCATGGCCGGGGTGACCGGTAATAACAACTATGATTTCATTGAGCTTTATAACCCCACCCGGCAGATCATTGACCTGAAAGGTTATTCACTGTGGTACCAGCTAAATGCTGCAGAACCAGATACCCTGCTTTTCTCATGGGAAGCGTCCGCGCTTATTCCTCCGCACGGACATTACCTGCTTCTGCGCGAAGGACAGGATGCAAGTGTGCAAGCCGATGCCTTTTTTGATTATTCACTGGTCCCCCAACGCGGCAGCGTGGGATTGCGGCTGCGAGGTGCGGAGATTGTCGACCAGGTCGCCTGGGGGGATACTGACGCTGCTTTTAAGGAAGGAACAACTGCGCCGGCATCGCACAACGACGTTTCATTGGAGAGGCTGCCAGGAGGGGAAGCGGGTAATACCCAGGATCGCGATAATAATGCAGAAGATTTTATCCTCAATCCATCCCCGAACCCGCAAAACAGCGCCAGCCCGCCCGCCCCTGCGTTTACCACCAGCCTGATGCTCAGCCTGAGTGCCCCAATTGAATCCAAGCCGGGTAGTGAATTGGAATATCAAATTACAATCAAAAATCCATCCAGCAAACCAGTGCAAGATGTGATTGTGTATTTTCCATCCTCTGGTGATCTTGAATATAAAAACAGCACTGTTCCTGCGGTCCAACAAGCGGGATGGCTGCAATTTTCACTTAGGACATTGACCTCTTTTGAATCTAAAACTATCAGTGTGATATTTAATGCGCCGTGGAGGTACACAACCATCAGTGTGCAGGGAATTTATGTCAGAGCGGAGGGCATAGAAGCGCCTGTTTTTGGCGAGGTACTGCGCACTGTTCTTAAAGGTGGATCCGTACCGATTGCAATTGCCAGAACACTCATTGGTACCGAATCGGTCACTGTTGAAGGCATTGCCTCCATGTACACTGGTGGTTTATATGCCGGTTCCTCTGGTACGAAATTTTATATCGAAGATGAAACCGGCGGTGTGCAGGTCTATATACCTGGAGGTGCCGGCAAAGTTGGCGTGCCCCTGGGTGCTTTCGTGCGTGTGCAGGGAGCAATCGAACCCTATCGCGGTGCCATCGAGCTGATACCCTCACCAGAAGATGTTGAGTTATTAAGCCAGCCTGGAGACAAGCCGGCAAGAGAACCGTTGGCAACCACAGCAAAAGAATTGCAGCAAGCACCTGAAGAGTTTGCAGGAAGGCTGGTCACCCTCAGCGGTGAAGTAATCCGGGTCGAAGAATTTTCATTCAGCTACGAAATCGACCTGCTTGATGATGGGGATATGGCTAGTGTGTACATTGATAAGTTAACTGAGGTCAATGTGGAAGCTGTGGCGGTGGGGCAATATTACCAGGTCACCGGAATCGCGGAGATCCTGGACGATAGTATCCAGGTCTATCCACGTGTGCAGACCGATCTGACAGAGATCCAACCTCCGACTGTAACAATGTCAGCGCGCATGCCGGTTAATTATGATCCCTCTAAACCTGTAACCATTGACATAACGGTGAATAACCACCTTGCGTCCAGCATCAAGGACCTGGAGGTTTCGCTGCTTATACCCAACGGTTTCAGTGTAACGGAAATATCTGAGGGTGGTATTTTCAACACAGAAAAAGCAGCCTGGAATTGGCAGGAACTCTCCGGCAATGGCTCCCAACTCGGATTCAGCCTGACAGGGAAAGTTGCCACCGCGCAGGAATACATTGTGCTCGAAGAATACACGCTCACGTATGCCGGTCAGTCTGATGCTTTACGCGGCGAGATCGTTTACAGCTTCCCCGGTGACAGCGTTCCGGTTTGGGCAATCCAGGGGACAGTGTTACGCTCTCCGTATTTACTGCAGGAGGTAAAAACCAGCGGGGTTGTGACCGGCGTCTTCCCGGAATTGGAAGGATTTTGGATCCAGGGAATCGATGACGGGGATGCGCTCACTTCGCAAGGACTGTTCATTTACACCATTGAAACTGATCTGAAGGTGCGATCGGGCGATCGAGTGACCGTGCAGGGTATGGTGCACGAAGCCCATAGCGAGACCCAGTTATTTCTCGAGGACGTGGAAATTACATCTTCCAGTCAAATGCTCCCGACGACTGTATCTCTTGAACCACCCGTGGACGAAATCGAAAGCGAACTGTATTACGAAGCCCTGGAAGGAATGCTTGTACAGGTGACAGGGAATGCGCTTGCGGTCTCAGCAACCAATAAATATGGTGAGACAGCGCTTGTCCTTCCTTCATATAATGCTGTACACCTGATGCAGGGGGGGCAAAACGGTTTTGCTGTGCGGGTGGACGATGGTTCATTTGTGACGCATAAGGACCAATCCACCATGCTTTACGCGGTTATCACCGGAGACCTGCTTTCCGGCATCAGGGGACCTCTCGCTTATAACTACGGATACTACAAAATTGAACCTCTCAGCGCGCCAAGGGTTATCCCCCAGGACAGGGTCCTGCCGCAACTACCAGCCACGGAACCCAATCAAATCAGGATAATGACCTGGAACGTGGAAAACTTCTTTGACTACCTGTTACCGCACCCCACCGATCCCGCTTTACCAAGCGTTGCAGAATACAAGGCATGGCTCGAAAAGATTACCAATACCATCCTACTTGCTGGAACCCCAGCCGTTATCGGATTACAGGAAGTGGAACATATCGGCATCCTGGAAGATCTTGCCGCCACATCGCAACTGGCGCCCTTCGGCTACCAGGCGGTTCTTCTGGAAGGAACCGACAGCCGCGGGATCGATGTGGGCTACCTGGTGAAGGGCGATGTGCAGATATTGGATGTGAAGCAGTTCCCTGCGCCTGAGGACCTGACAAGCCGTCCGCCGTTGCTTCTCAAGGTGGCAGTAAAACTGGATACAGGAACCCGCTCACTTTACCTGCTCAATAATCACTTCCTCTCGATGAGCGGTGGTGAGCTGGCGACCGAACCGCGCCGTATTGCCCAGGCTGCCTGGAATGCCGGTCTGATCGAGCAAATTCGGGTTGAAGATCCGAACGCGCACATCATCCTGATGGGGGACTTAAACTCCTATTACGAGTCGCCACCCATCGAAACCCTCAGGGAAGTCGGACTGACGCATGTCTTCGAAGACCTGGAGCCTGCGGAGAGGTACACCTACATTTACCAGGGGATTGCCCAGGTGCTTGATCACATGCTGGTCAGCGATAATTTGGCTCCTGCCATCAACCGCGTGGATATCCTGCATGTAAATTCCGATTTCCCCCTGCAGTTGCCCGAGGATACCTCTGTGCTGCATAAATCAGATCATGATCCGATCGTCATCACTCTGGATTTTTAACTATCAGGGAGATTCTTGTCAGTTCCAGACAAACAAATCCCCCGTTTATAGGAACGGGGGATTTGTTATTTATGCATGGAGTCTTCATTTAAAACTTAAGTACATCCAGGATTCGGGTTGTTTGATCCTGCTCTTACTTTAATCCCAACTTGCAGGCGGTACTGGAGCCTTCCTTGAGCAGGTCTTTCCCCAACAGGACGCGCTCAAGGTTAGCCGGGAGGCTGCGGATGCGCCGCCCGGTGGCATTGGTGATGGCGTTGAGGATTGCCGGGGCTGCGGGAACCAGACCTGGTTCACCCAGGTTCTTGGCGCCATATGGGCCGGCGGGGAAAGATTTCTGTACGAACACGCCCACAATATCGGGCACATCCAGGGCAGTGGGGATCAGGTATTCATCAAAATTGGTCGCCTGGATATAACCCTTATCGTAATCGACGCGTTCCATCAAGGCGTAACCCAATCCCTGGGTGATGCCGCCATACAATTGTCCATAGGCTCCCTGCGGAAAAATTATCGTACCGGTATTATGCGCAGCCCAGATGCCAGTCACTTCTACCTTGCCGGTGCCTGTATCCACCAATACTTCAGCCACTTGCGCGCCGTAATGATAGGCAAAATACGGTTTACCTTGCCCCGTTTCCATTGACCAGTGGATCTCAGGCGGGCTCCACCGACCCCGACTGTAAAGGGTAAGCCCCATCTTGCGGGCATGTTCCACTACGTTTTCAAAGGAGACTGGTTCCTCCTTGGGGCTGATAAACAACTCGCCGTGGCGGGTGATTTTTTCCTCGCTGCAGCCCAACAGGTTTGCAGCAGCCTGGTTGAGCAAGCTGCCTATCCGTTCCGCAGCGATACGGGTGGCGTTGCCGCCCAAAACTGTGCCGCGTGAAGCAACTGTGGGTCCGCTGTCATGGGACTGGTCGGTATCCGGACGGGGCATGAAGATACGATCCGGGTTCAATCCCAGCGTTTCAGCAGCAATCAAAGTGAAGGCGGTGCGTGAACCTGTGCCGTAATCAGTGAGACCAGAGGTGAGAGTAAGGGTGAAGTCCGGGTTGACTTCCAGGGTGCTGACGGCAAAATCCGCTCCTTCTGCACCAAGCGACATGCCATGGAATACTGCTGCCACCCCGATCCCACGGCGGAATTCACCTGGCTTCAGCGTTTCTGCAGCTGCGAGGGAATATTGAGCGTGCTTGTTTTTCCAATCGGAGAGTTTACGCACTTGTTCCAGGCATTCCACCAATGAAACGTCATCACCAAGTTGCTGACCATGCGCCGTGGTATCCCCGGCACGCAGGCAATTCTGCAGCCTTAAGTCAATCGGGTCGACTTTAAGCCTGAGTGCAAGTTCATCCAGGGCTTGTTCAATGGCGAAGCACACTTCCGGATTGCCAAAACCGCGAAATGCTCCGGCATAACCGTTGTTGGTATAAACCGCGTCGGTATCCACAGCGCAGGCATCATATTTATAAGGTCCCATGGCATGGATGGTTGAGCGCCAGGCAGTGAAGGGGGTGATACTGGTATAAGCGCCGCTGTCAACCGTGGCGTTAACCTGGCATACCCTCAGCTTACCGTCATTCTGTGCGCCTAATTTTAAGTGGATGTGCATGGCATCGCGCTTGTAGGAAGCGATGATGGATTCTTCCCGCGAAAGGATCATTTTTACAGCTCGACCGGTGAGGAGAGCCAGTTTTGCCACCTGTCCGGAAATCTGGTACATCAGGTCATCCTTGCCGCCAAAAGCCCCGCCCACATGGGGTTGGATGACGCGGATATTATCCTCCCCTAAACCCAGCGTTTTCATGAGGTTGGCGCGGTTGAGGAACGGGCTCTGACAGGGTGCATAAACAGTTACGCCGCTGTTTTCAGGCGCAGGGATAGCGACCGCTCCTTCAGTTTCGATGTAAGCATGTTCCTGGTGCAGGGTGGTGTAATCTTCTTCCAGGATCACCGGGCAAGACGCCAGTTCACCCTGCGGATCACCTTTACGCACAATATAATGCGTCACCAGGTTGCCGCGCGGAAATTCGGGGGCATCCCTCGGCGTTTCACCGACTAAGGTTGTTGCAGGATCCAGTGCCGTCATCGGGTCGAATACACCGGGAAGTTCTTCAAGCTCGACTACGATGGCATCCAATCCTTGTTTAAGTGCCGCTTCATTTTCAGCGGCAACACAGGCAATCCCATCTCCTGCGTAGCGCACACGCTGGTAAGCCAGCATGAACATATCCGCAATGGGGTAACCAAAGCGACCGTGATTAACAAAATCGTCGCATGTGATGACTGCCAGGACGCCGGGTATCTTTAACGCTGGGCTAACATCCACATTTACTATGCGCGCGTGCGGCACTGTACTACGCAGCGTCCGCGCAACCAGCATACCAGGGAGAGTGTAATCGCCCACATATTTCGCTGTGCCAAGCACTTTTTCCAACGCGTCAACACGATTGGTGGGTTTACCAATAAATTGGAGCTCA
>CAZSGL010000127.1:0-6476 GCA_964606265.1 uncultured Anaerolinea sp.
CCCTTCTATACACCACTCTGCTGGGAAGTATGTTGTTACTTTTTGGCGGTCTGGTTTATGGCTTGGCAAGCGTCAACCTGTATAATGCCATCGATATCACCCTGCAGGATGCAGCCGAAGACCTTGTCTCATTATTGAGGTTGAATGTTAATGGGCAATTCGACTCCCGCTCTGTAGCCAACTATAAGCCGACCGAGAATCTGATCATCCAGGTGTGGGGGACGGATCAACGTATTCAATTTGCTCGCCCAACCGGAATTGGCACTTCGCTGGATTCGTCCTCTCGCCTGCGTGGGATCACTGCCATCAAGACTGTGGCAGTTGGGGGACTTAATTTACGGGTGTTGACCGTTCCACTTAATACCACCCGCGGACAAGCAGGAACGCTGCAAATTGCCATCACATTGACCATTCTGGATGAGGTGCAACGGACTTTGTCAGTGATCCTGATCGTTCTCACAGCTGCAGCCATTATCCTCGCCATCATCGCCACATCACTTGCCACCAGGCAGGTCCTCAAGCCGCTGGATACAATGACAAACATAGCCACGCAAATCACCCGCGCAGACGATTTGTCACGGCGTATCCCTACTGACAATACACGGGAAGATGAGGTGGGAAAGCTGATCACTGCCTTCAACCAAACGCTTTCTCGCCTGGACGATTTGTTTTCTTCCCAGCAGCGCTTCCTTGGAGATGTTAGCCATGAACTGCGCACGCCCTTGACTGTGATCAAGGGTAATGTAGGACTGATGCGTAAGATCGGCAGCGACGAAGATTCGATCACCAGTATTGAAGGGGAGGTGGACCGGTTGACCCGCCTGGTGGGAGACCTGCTACTGCTGAACCAGAGTGAAACTGGCGCAATGGTCTTAAAATTCGAGAGGGTAGACCTTGATGAAGTAATAATGGAAGTTTTTCACCAGATGAAAGTAATCGCTGGTGAGCGTATTAAGTTTACTGTTGAAGGTTTAGCCCCAATCCAGGTAAATGGCGATTGTGACCGCATCAAACAGGTTTTCTTGAACCTTGTGGGCAACGCCATCCAGTATACACAACCAGGTGGAGAAGTACGTTTGGCTATGGAGACGGGTGATGCCTGGGTGAAGGTGTCTGTGATGGATAATGGACCGGGGATTAACGAGAAAGACCTCCCGCATATTTTTGAACGGTTTTACCGCGGCGAAAAATCACGCAAACGCACCAGCGATACGGGGTTTGGTCTTGGTCTTTCAATCGTACAGTGGATTGTCACTCAACATGGCGGATCAATAGAGGTTTTTTCAAGCCCCCAACAGGGAACGGAATTTGTGGTCCAGTTCCCGCTGCTTGAAGAATAATACAGCCTGGTTTTTACCAGGCTGTATCTTTAATTAAGGGTATTCAACATCTATTTGCGGTGGGCTTGGGCGTTCAGGCTGTGGTAGGTTGGATCCTGTTGCGGTCTGGCAGCGATCGAAGCGCCTGGGCGGTTGGAGGGTAGAGACCGGTTATATTCCACCGTCGGGCGTACTGGCGTGGATGCCGGGGTGGAGCGTCGTGATTGCACGTTGTGCTGGGAAGGTCGCGCCACGCGGCTGGATTGAGAATTACGCTCCAGGGCGCTCGAGAGAGAACCGATGATGAGGATGCGGATGATCCACACCATTACAGCCACAAATACTGGAACGACCGTGGTGAGGGATTGCGTGCTGACGATGGCGGAGCTGGCGGTCGTATGGTTGTTGATGGCGATGGAAACACCCCACCAGGTAAGGGCGGCGTTAAAGGTTCCTGCAATTAACCATGCGCCGAAGAGATACCAGGACTGTTGATTTCCCGTCTTGCGGCCGCCCTGGGTGATCAAGGTGGCGATGCCTGCAAAATCCAGTGCGCAGAAAGCCAACGCCATGAGGGTAGCCCATTGGAAACCGGCAAAGCGCAGGTCCCCCAGCAAGTCGCGCAGGGCATAGGCAGTTGTGCCGTAGTTGAAGGCTTCAAATGCGACCATGGAAAGGATGATGATGAAGCTGTAGACGCTGGCAGAGTGAACACGGGTTTTTTTGATCGTTTGGAACGAAGAGTTGAATAAGTTGCGGGTGGTTGAGAGGTTCATGACTGTTTTCTCCTGATCTACTAATTGCTGATGAGTAAATACAGTCACATTATAGAACAATAATTCTATTAAGTCAATAGATTTAGAAAACTCGTTCTAAATTAGTTTTTAGACTCAAGGCCAGCTTATCTTCACCGGTTGGGCGTTATCGGGGACCAATTGGTACGCTTCCAGTAGCGGAATATTTTCAGCATGGCAAATAAGCGTTGCCAGTGCCAGTCCGTGGGTGACCACAAGAACTTGCCCGTGCGGGATTAGTTGACTGACCTCTTGCGCGAACTCTTTTGTCCGTTGTGCCACGGCAAAAACACTTTCTCCCCCGGGTGCCAGCGGCACTGCAGGATCACCTTGGCTCAGGTTGAAACGTGTCGGAAAAGCTGCCCGCATATCATCCAGGCATTTGCCTTCCCATTCTCCAAAACCAATCTCGCGTAATCGTGCATCCGCAATTACAGAAACGTCTCGCCTTTCCTGAAGGACCTGAGCAGTTCGCATGGCACGTTGTAAATCACTGGAATAAATGGCGTCAAAAGTCTCGTCTTTCAAAAACATGGCAAGCGCCCGCGCCTGTTGTAAGCCCTCGGCATTCAAAGGGATGTCCTGCTGCCCCTGGTAACGGCGGGCAACATTCCAGTCTGTCTGACCATGGCGGACGAGCGTAAAACTGGTCATTCAGGGATTTTTCACTTCATTGGAATTGGCAAAATATGCACACAAGTCATTGACCGGGCAAAGCAGGCAACTGGGCTTTCGCGCGTGGCAGATCTCGCGACCCAGGCGGATAAGGTTGAGATGCCCGGCATAAAAGTCTTGCGGGTCCACTATCTGCTCCATTAGGAAATGTGTTTGATCCACATTAAGGGCTGGTGGTCTTACACCCAATCGGTCGGTAACCCGGTAGATGTGTGTGTCCACCGGGAACGCAGGTCGGTTGAGAGAAAATTGGAGAACGATTGCAGCAGTCTTGCGCCCGACCCCTTTGAATCGCAGGAGCCACTCCCGGGCATCTTCCAGCGGTAGCTCAGCTAGAAAAGCGAGGTCAAGGTTTCCACGTTCAAGCTGGATTTGGGTCAAAACCGCCTTGATTCGGGGTCCTTTCTGGTTCGCCAGCCCCGCAATGCGGATGGCATTGATGATCTCCTCTTCACCGGCGTCGATCACCTCTTCCCAGGTGGGAAAGCGTTTCTTGAGTGCGTTAAATGCAATATCGCGGTTGCGGTCATTGGTATTCTGTGACAGAATGGTGCACACCAGCTCATCTACCGGGGGCAGCGGGTTACGCCATTCTGGCAGACCGAAAACCTCGCCGAGGCGAGTGAGCACACACCGGATCAGTGAGGATTGGGCTTCAGTTCCAAATCCTTGGGATTCAAGCGGCATGGCGGAAGGCTTACTCCACTGTGGACGAGCTGTTGAGCGAGTGATACTTTTTGTATAGGCGCAACCCGTTGAGCAAACGGATGTGGTAATGTTCAAAGTTAGGGCCGCGGCGCTCGAAGTGTTTGAGAAGCTGCATGCTGGCATGTTCAAACTCGCGAGGGTCGTTTTCTTTACCAGCCAGTTTTTCCAGCTGTTGTTCCACTTTGTCCAGGAATTTCGCCTGGTCTTTCACAGCATTAAGGTTGACTACCCCTGAGCGGCCGGAGATGATGGTGTAATCGCGGTAGGCAGGTGATAGCAGGAGGCTGATCGAAGCTTGCCAGGCAGCCAGGTCGGCATGCGCCAGGAACACCGGTGCCCCCGCAATGACTGTATCGCCAACAAAGACGATCTTCTGCGCGGGTAGGTCCACCCACGTTGAACACCAGGAAGGACCAGCTTGGGCATGCAGCAGTAATGGGAATTTATCCCAGTAGAGGTTTAAGGCATGGCTGAATGTGATCTCTGGAGCCGCCCAGCGTATATTGCCCAATCCGCTTATTAATTCCCATTCAGAGCCGGTTTCCTGTCCCTGGGTCTTGAACGACAGTGGACGATCCTTGAAGACCTGGGTCATCCTCTCTTGCCCGGCGATCATGCATTCCATCTGGCGGGCACCCAGTGTGCGGTCGTAATGCTCGTCTAGGGTTACCAGCAGCCGTTCGTAACCGCCGGTCATACTGGCCAGTACCGTTCGCCAAATTCGGACGTCATCTGCACGAAGGGGAGCGTCGATCAACAGCAATCCGCGGTGACAGTTTATAGCTGCCAGGGTGACGCCCGGGTAACTAGTTTCAATAAAGACGTGGGATGTAATTTCCTGCATGGTACTCCTGGTGTCGCACTCTCATCTGCCTGTTGGCAGAGTGAATAGGAAACGTGATCCGCCTTCGGGGGTGTCCTCCACCCAGATTGTACCACCGTGAGCGTGTACAGCCAGCCGGCAGAACGCCAGCCCTAAACCGTGCCCTTTGGGGGTTGCGTCTCCCTTGAGGCGGATAAACTTGGAAAAGATCCTGTCCTTGTGCTCCGACGGAATGCCTGGACCGTGATCTTCTACCCATATCGTAACGGAGGTGCCGCTCTGTTTTGCCGCGATTAATACACTGGTCCGCTGAGGCGAGAATTTTATGGCGTTTTCCAGCAGGTTAACCAGTACTCGGCGCAGCATTTCACTCTCTCCGGGAATAGAGGGTAGCGTTCCGAGTATTTCCTGTTCCACTGAAATATGGCGGGCGACTGCATTAGGTGTGATGATTTCCACCGCCTCATTGATGAGCAATTCCAGATCCACTGGTTTCTTTTCTTCTATTTGCTGCCCGGATTCCAGGCGGTGGAGATCCAAAAGTGAACTGATCAGGCGCTGTAATCTTTCTGACGACCGCTGGGCGATATCCACCAGTTGAGTGGTGGCGTTGGAATCTTCTTCAGGCAGCAAACCGCGTAAAATATCCAGGCTGGAGAGAATGTTTGCAAGCGGGGAACGTAGATCGTGATAGATCATGGCGGAGAGATCTTCGCGCAGTTCTTCCATATACTTGCGCTCGCTGATGTCGCGAAAGATCCACTGCAAGTGTGGTGATCCGGAGATCCTCACAGTGGAAACATGCACCTCTACCGGTATATTGCTGCAATCAGCGCATTTGAGCCTTGATTCATAAGTCAGCGGTGCGCCGTCCTTAATGAGTTGGAGCTCAGTGCCGGTTTTATCAGGTTGGAGTTCGTGTAAATCAATTATCGAAATTTTTACGAGTTCGGGTTTTTCAATTCCTGTAGCACCAACCGCCTGGCGATTGGCTTCAATGATTCGCCCCTTGAGCGTGGTGATAAAAATCGGGTCAATACTATCGTCGAACAGGTCGTAATACCGTTTACCTGCGGTCTCCACGTCCGCGTAGAGGTGAGCGTTGCGCACGGCAATACCGGCTACATCTGCAATTGCCTGCTGTAGTTTGAGCTGCTCTTCTGTAAAGAAGTTTACGCGCGGATGGACAATGGTAAGTACACCCACGATCTTACTGCGCGCCATTAAAGGTACACACAGGGCAGAACGCGCAGAACTGGCATCCTCTGCCTCGCCCGGACGCTTCAACCAGCGTTCATCCTCCAATGTATTGGCGATGAGCACCGGGCGCTTGTTTGTTATCACCCAGCCAGCCAGTCCTGAGGTGGCAACGTCTTGCAATTGGTTCACTGTGTGCGGCGCAAGTTTTCCTTCATAGAGGATGGCGGCGTCGATGGGCTTGCCGTTGTCATCCAGCACCACCAGGCTGGCGCGTTCGACTCCCAGGTTTTGGGTGGAGATAACCAGCACGCGCGTGAGTACTTTATGCAGGTCAAGTGTTGTGGCTAATTCGCGGCTGACACTGTACAGCACTTGCAAGGCGGATTGGTTAACATCCTGGTCCATGTTTCCCTCTTTACTTGACGTATTTCAAACCACTGCCAGTGTTGAATAACACTATTTTCTCGTGGGGTTTCACCCAGCGTTTCTGAATCAATTGTTTGAGTGCTGCCAGTGTTGCCGCCCCTTCGGGAGCAGCAAAAATTCCTTCAGACGCTGCCAGTTCTGCCTGTGCATGGAGAATTTCCTCATCGGTGACGGCAAGGGCGGTGCCGCGGCTGTCGCGAAGTGCTTGCAGGATGAGCCGATCGGCAAAGACACTCGGTACGCGTAGACCGGATGCCAGCGTGGAAGCATTTTGCCACACCTCGCAGCGCTCGGCACCGTATTGGAAGGCGCGTACCACTGGCGCACAACCCGCTGCCTGCACACTCACCATGCGCGGGCGCGCTCGCCCAATCCAGCCAAAATGCTCGAGCTCATTAAATGCTTTCCACATTCCCACCAGACCGGTTCCACCGCCGGTGGGGTAAACGATGACGTCCGGTAAGATCCAGTTGAAGGCTTCTGCCAGTTCAAACCCCATGGTCTTTTTGCCCTCCACGCGGAAAGGCTCCT
>CAZSGL010000128.1:0-6436 GCA_964606265.1 uncultured Anaerolinea sp.
TGACCTGCCGCTTACAAGGCGGCTGCTCTACCAGCTGAGCTATGTCGGCAGACCTATGGTCCGAACTTAGGTTTATAAAGAGCGTGCTAGATTATACCAAAGCCTTTACCCTTCGACAAGGTAAGAGATTGGTCTAATTTAAAAATTCACCCTTGGGTGAACAGATTGTTTATATCTTACTCCCCCTAAAGCGTCAAGGAGCAAGTGTTCTATTGGATGGGGTTTAGCATATTACCAAATGAACGGGATAATTCGCTTTGTATGAGCCTGGTATTCTGCCCAGGGTGAGCGGAGGGTCTTTAATAAACTTTTTTCCTGGGCGATTATAAACCCGGCAATAATAATAATGGAGATGATAGCGACAAAAATCCCTGCCCACGCATTGAAAACCAAAGCTGTTCCAAAGGCAATAAAAAGGGACGCAAGCGTTTCCGGAAAGCGGATAAGCCTGAAGATCCCTTCCGTGGGAAATAATTTTTCCGGGTTTCTTTGGAATTCCACCCGGCGCGCGACTCCAGCGCAGGCGTAAAGGAGCAACCCAATCAATAATAAAGCAATTCCGATCCACCGGTGTGTTGAAGTTGTGCTGATAGGAAGGATGCGCATGCAATCACTGAAGACCGCCAATACCAGCAAGGTTTCCCACATAACCAGGCGCGAGTGATACCAACTGCGAGCTCTATCATCCGTGATTTGGGCGCTGCGAGGAGCAAAGAATGTGATGATGACAGCCTCGACGAACAAGAAAACCAGGTATCCAACGCGAAAGGGGTTGGTGAAGTAGTTGGATTCGTGCCAGGAGGAAATTGAATGACCCTGGAGATACCACCCTGACAACCACCCAAAAACGACCAACAACACGGTGACCAGTTGGCGAAATATCACCCGATTTAGGATGAATGCTGTAAGTTCCCTGTCTTTAGTGGTGAGCATCACTTTTTTTCACCTCTTCTGTGTCCCCTTTGCGCTGCATGAAGAAAAAATCGCGGATGTCGATCAACTTTAATATCGTGCTGGCAGGCTGGCCAAAAGCTCTTTGACCTGTTTCCTTGAGGACATTCTCAGGAGAAACCAGGTGAACCACCCTGCCATTCACAGTCAGTTTGCCTTCACGGGAGTGAAGGACGTTCTGGTACCAATCGACGTGTGGACCATAGGTAAGGGCAAACATGAACCCGCCTTTGCAGGCTGCCGCCAGGAGCGGTACCTGGTAGACCTTTCCACTCACCCTACCCACATGCTCCATGATGACGATGGGGCTGTGCTTCCTGCCAGCGATCCGCATCATCAGGCGGTTGGTGAATTTCTTGTTCAGGTAGCGCACTTTGTTCGGAATTTTCACGAATGCCTTCTTGAAATTGAAAACAACTAAAGCCTGCCGGCTTTTTTGAGCACACCCAGTGCCCGGACTGACACATGGTCGTTGGATTTGGTTGTACCGACCGGTCCCCATTTTACCGGTGAGACGCCGGACACTTCGCGATCGGTTACCTGGTAGTACTTAGCTTCAGCAGCAAAGCCACCATCAGGTAGTTGTTTGGATGCCAGCAGATCCAGCGCGTCTTTGCAGCGCGGATCGCTCAAGAGGCCTATCTCAGCCATCACGCGTAGGCCTGCCAGAATGTCGTAATGCCAATAGGGAGGAAACGCCAATTGGGTGAAAGATTGGTGCATCACCTTTCCATCTTCCTTGCGTTTATATAAGTTCCTAGAGAGAAATATCTCCGCTGCCCGCGCAGCAGCCTGGCGGGTACGATCATCATCAAATTGCTGCGCATAAGTGTGCATCGCACGCAGGGGAAGCCAGCTTTCGTAGAAGGATGAATGGGAGGCGCTTGGGTTTTTATCGCAATTCCAGCCGCCATCAGGCCACTGCCACTTCAATAACAATTCAACAAGCTGGTGCACCCTGTCGTCCATCATATCCAACTTAATGGCTGTGAGGACTACACTCGCCTCCTGCAGTGCGCAGCGGCGATATTTGCCGTTGATCTCCGGGATGCGTTTTAATCGGTCGGCATCCAGGAGCCAGGCGTAATTCTGCTCCATGAGGGGGAGGAGTGATTTGTCCCCCGGCGGGTAGCCCAGGTCGACCAGTTGGAGTAGCGTCCAAAACGCGCCGCGCCATTTGGAGTAGGCATGCCACGGAAAGGTGCCGTCTGGATTGCGCGCCGCCAGCATCTGGACTACATTAGGCGAGTTCACGATCGCCTGACGGGCAGTTTTGACCTCAGGGGTCTCTTCATCTATTCCAAGAACTTCGCGTATATAGATGTAACGAACGGAAGGATCCTCAGATTTTGCCAGGCGATCAAAAATTTCCAGTGACATAAACTCTCCTCGTTAATTCTTTGAGATGACGAACTCAAATGGATCAAAACGTTGGATTTGTCCAACCAGACCGTCAAATGAATAATCGCTCATCCAGTTCCTTTCTGATAATGTTCCAAAAGTTCCCGCGATATCATCCTGCCTGAAGTGGCATTGATGCCGCATTTATAGCGGGCTGCAATTTGACCACGGAGGATGGATTTTTCCAGGGGCAACCCGTCCAGCACATAGCTGGAGAGGAAAGCCACTGCCAGGGTATCTCCTGCTCCGTTGGTATCCACCAGCGGCAGGTCAAGCACAAATGGCGGATAAAAGCGGATGCCATCCGTGGTACCCAATGCACAGCCGCGCTCCCCCATGCCGCAAATGACAACCATCTGTGGATTCTGAGAAAGGCAATGGAGAATAAGGGGAGAAGGATCGGCATGATTGGCGGCTGAAAAGAAAAGGAAGTCTGCGGCGCGGATAAAATCCAGGCGATACGGGTCGTTCACATCCACCACATCCTGGATATCGCAGGCGACCTTGAGCCCTGACGCTTTCGCTAGCTGAAGGAGCTCCCGAGCCCAGTTGGGGATGTTGAAATGCGCCAACCTAGCACCCCTGAACAGTTGTTCACACGGTGCAAGGGGAGGACGAAGGGTCATGTGGCTCTTGCCATCGTAGCAATTCCTACGCTGCCCGTTCTGATAGATCAGGTTGATGCTGCGGCTGGTTCCCTCCGGGTCAATAAAAACCGCGCTGGTGTCAATCTTTTCTTTTGATAAAGTTGTGCGGATGAACTCACCTGAATAATCTGCGCCAATATAACCAATAAATGCCGTTTTGTACCCTAATGCTGCATATCCACGGGACGCATAACCACCAGCCTGCCCGATTATATCGATGTTGGTTGTGAAATTTGCCTCGTGTAACAAATCAATGCGGTCACCGGAGAAATAGACATTCGTGTCGATGCCGATGTTGCCAACCACCACAACGTCCTGTTGGGAATTCACTTTCTTTACCTCTCCGGGGAATGCAATTGACCTGAAAAGACGGTTAGCGCATGTCCGCTGATATAGGTGCGCTCGCCACTGACGCGCACGTGCAGAGTGCCTCCCCTGGCAGAAGCCTGGTAGGCGGTCAAATAGTTCTTGTTAAGCTTGTTACTCCAATAAGGACCCAGTATGGTGTGGGAGGAACCAGTGACAGGGTCTTCGTCGATACCGATCCAGGGTGCAAAATAGCGCGAGATGAAGTCGATGCCGGGTTTTTCAGAGCGCGCGGTGACGATCAATCCACGACCACTGTATTGGCGCAGGGTGTTAAAATCCGGGGTCATGGCGGTGATTTCAGCTTCATGCGGATATTCCAGCAACCATTTTTCCCCACTTCGGAAAATGAACTCGGGCACGGGTCCGAGGGCGGCGATGATCTCTTCGGAAATGTCACCAGGAACCACTGGTGCGGAAGGAAAATCAAGCTCGATCATGTCATCCTGTTTAGTAGCGCTCAACCAACCGGATAAGGTATTGAAGCGAATTTTTGCCCCCGGTGCAACCATGCCGGACTCCCACAGGATATGAGCAGCAGAAAGGGTGGCGTGCCCACACAACTCCACCTCGGCTTGCGGGGTGAACCAGCGCAGCCCAAATCCATCCGCGCGCGGATGGACAAAGGCAGTCTCAGACAGGTTCATCTCGCGGGCTACCAACTGCATCCATTTGGGGTTTGCGGCTTTGGTTAACAGGCATACCGCCGCCGGGTTACCTTTGAACAGCTCGCCTGTGAACGCGTCAACCTGGAATAGAGGAATGCTCATTATGAAGCTCCTTGTGAAATCAATACTAGTATACAAAAGAATAACGTTTTAATTCTAATTAGTTATTATGTTCTAATTATAGTGGATTATGCTACAATCAAGCCATGGATCTGTTTGATCACGCCTTGAATGAGAGAATGCAAACCGAATCCCCGCTGGCGGCACGATTGCGACCACGCACCCTGGACGAATTCGTCGGACAGGAGCATATCATTGGCGAGGACAGGCTGCTGCGGCGCGCGATAAAGGCAGACCGCCTTTTTTCCTCCATCATTTTTACCGGACCTCCGGGAACAGGCAAAACAACTCTCGCCCGCCTGATCGCAGCTCACACCCAGGCACACTTTGAAAGTATTTCCGCGGTGCTGGCAGGGGTGGCTGAATTACGCCGGGTGATCACCGAAGCCACTGACCGGCGCAAGTTGTATAAACGGCGCACGATTCTTTTCATCGATGAGGTGCATCGCTGGAATAAAGCCCAACAGGACGCCCTTTTACCTCATGTGGAAACCGGAATGGTGACGCTCATTGGCGCCACCACCGAAAACCCCTATTTTGACGTGATCCCCGCGCTGGTGTCACGGTCGCGAATCTTCCAGCTGGAACCGCTCACACAAGCAAACCTGGAGACCATCTTCCAACACGCATTGGAGGATGAAGAGAACGGCTACGGATCACGCAGGATCAAGGTGGACGAGAAAGCCCGCGAACACTTGACTTACCTCTCGAACGGGGACGCGCGAAATTTGCTTAACGCCATTGAACTGGCGGTAGAGAGCACGCCGCCGCAAGAGGACGGCACGATTCATATAACACTTGATGTCGCACAGGAATCGATCCAGAAGCGCGCGCTGGTGTATGACCGCATGGGGGACCAGCATTACGATACCATTTCGGCATTCATCAAATCAGTGCGCGGATCCGATCCGGATGCAGCACTCTACTGGCTTGCCAAGATGATCCTGGCTGGTGAAGACCCGCGTTTTATCTTACGACGCCTGATCGTGCTAGCTGGGGAGGATATCGGCCTGGCTGAACCGCTGGGGCTTGTTGTGGCTTCCTCAGCTGCCACGGCGTTTGAATATATTGGCATGCCCGAAGGGATTTACCCCATCGTGGAGGCGACTCTCTTTTTGACCACCGCACCTAAATCAAACTCAGCGACGCAGTTCTTTGCGGTCAAACAGGAAATTGAAGAACACGGCACAGGGGCTGTTCCCACTCACCTGATGGACGCCAACCGGGACGCCAAGGGATTCGGGCACGGCAAGGGTTATCAGTACCCTCACCTATTTGAAGGGCACTTCACCGCCCAGCAGTACCTGCCGGATAATCTCACAGGTAAACGATTTTATGAACCATCAGACCAGGGATACGAGGGGAAGATGGCGGACTGGCTTAAGAAGTGGCGTGACGCGCAGGATAAAGCGCTGCAAGACGCAGCGCTAAAAACAAAACCAAAGACCCCCGACAGGAAAGATCAGTAAGACTAACCCCAGGCTAGTAAGTGTGGGATAGAAAGATTCACCGCCATTGCCCTATGACTGAAGTCGTTCTTCTCATCAAGAGTCAATTCTGCCATGGTTTTTTGAGCCGCCGGGATATAGAAAATGCGGTCGTAGCCAAAGCCATGCTCACCGCGCTCCTGCGGGATGATCTCTCCGGATACACTCCCCTCAAAGGTGGCTGTCTCTCCGCCGGGGTGAGCCAGCGCGACAACACACATGAAGCGCGCCAACCAGGGACGGGGATGACTTGCCAATTCCTGCAGTAAGTGTGCGCGCCTGTCTGGATCGGATTTTGCGGTTTCCGCGGCATACCTGGCGGAATGCAACCCGGGTCTACTCCCCAGAGCAAGCACTTCGAGCCCGGTGTCATCCGCCAGGGTGATCAATCCACTGGCTTTGCATAGTGTATGAGCCTTCAAGAGAGCGTTTTCAGTGTAGGTGCTGCCAGTTTCCGCTACCTCCAGGCTGATTCCAATCTCATCGGGAAAAACCAGTTCGAAATTCACACTGGTGAGAAGGGAAGAAAACTCTTTACGTTTGCCTTTGTTGGTGGTGGCGATTAACACTTTCATGAGCGATCCTTAATATTTATGAATTTATTCATAAAAAATTGACTTCAATAAGTCCCTATGCTACAATGTTTTGCAGTAACTATTATATCTTTCCTGGTGACGGGTTACTTTGAGCAGTCAACGATTTCCGTTAAAAATTAACGTCGGTTTCTTTTACAATCTCCCAGTCGGCAGTTATCGCGACATCCATTTTGAGACCCAGGATATTCACCTCAACCCGG
>CAZSGL010000129.1:0-6420 GCA_964606265.1 uncultured Anaerolinea sp.
GTTGGATGCGGTCACTTGTCCTGGAGGTTTCGCAATTTCTAAACAACTTATCGGACTTCTCTCCCCATGTCGATAAATTCCTTATCTTGTTGGATGACATTCTTCACCAATTTATGGATACACAACAGGACATGCTTGGCTGGAATAATGTCATTTCGGTTCTGCGTCGGTGGAGCCTCCAAAGTCTGTCATCGCATGAAGTGCACAAGGTTGAAATGCTTTTCAGCCAGGCCAGGGTGGTGATCAGTGAAGCTGAAAGGAGATCGCTTGCGTTCTGGCAATGGCAGTCTGAACGGCAGTCTGAGAACCTACGTGAAACCAACCGCGCCTTGTTAACTACATTTAATATTCATCAATTGGGTGATGTCCTCTACGATAATTTACCGGGTCTTGGTATTCCAAGTGCTTACATGGTCTTGCACGAAAATGCAGATTTCTCGCGGTTGATGATGGCTTACACAGAACTTGGCAAAGCCGAGATAGACATAACCGGTTGGCGATTTCCAACTAATGAACTACTGCCGCAAGAATTTCTCCCTTCTGAACGCCGTTACAGCTTCGTGGTTGAACCACTCTATTTCCAGGAGAAATCACTCGGTTACGCCGTTTTTGAAATTGGACCGCAAGATAGTGATATTTATGAATTAGTTCGATCTACCTTGAGCAGTGCAATCCAGGGAGCGTTTCTGTTTGACGAGATACAACAGGCACGGCTTTCTGCTGAGAAGGCTGATGCCATTAAAACTCGTTTATTAGCCAATGTGAGTCATGAATTAAGAACACCATTGAACATCATCATCAGTCAGGCACATAACCTGCTTACGCAAAATCTCGATCCGACCTTCCAGTCCAGTATTCAAAGTGTTAAGGATCACGCTGAACACCAACTTAGGGTTATCAATGATCTCCTCGACCTTTCCAGGGCGGAAATTGATGAATTGGATCTGGCTCTTGAAGTGATTGATCCATACCCGGTTTTGAAGGAAACCTTTCAATCCATAGCAAATCAAAGTGCGAATCCAAATGTGCATTGGCAACTTCATATTCCTGAACGCCTTCCACTAATTCGGGCAGACGCGGTCCGTTTGCGCCAGGTGTTGCTAAACCTATTAAGTAACGCACGCAAATTCACCGAAACCGGACAGATCGAGTTAGGAGCGGAGGTCACTCCTCCATACATCCATTTTTGGGTGAGCGACACTGGCTGGGGAATTACTCCGGAACAACAAGACCGTATTTTTGAACCCTTTGTCACCATGGAACATAATCGCAGGATTTCAGGTGGCATTGGTTTAGGGCTCTCGATTACCCGTCACCTGGTAGCCTTGCATGGCGGAAAAATGAGCCTCGACAGTACAGCCGGAAAAGGGAGTAAATTCCATATTCTCCTTCCCTTGCCCGCCTTGGAACAAAACCGGTCAAGCATTGAGGCAGCCCAACCTGTAATTTTGCAGATAACTTCGATTGGGTATCAATCCCCTGAGGTATTGTCTATTTGCACTCAACAGAAGTTGCAACTTTGCTTGATTTCCAACATGGAAGAACTGGATGCAGCCCTGTCCAGCACACGCCCCCTGGCAGTTGCCTGGGACCTTACTCACGCAAAACCAGGTGAGTGGAATCTGGTACGCAGATTACGAAGCCATCCGACTTATAGTTTGACACCAGTCCTGATTTTTGGACAGGAAACCGAGTTAGAACCGCAGGAACCTAAGCCTGGTTTAACCGGATTTCTTACAAAAGAGACCAATCCACAGACACTGCTAGATACATTGAATGCCTTGTGCCCCTCACTACCTTCTCACTCCATCCTGATCGTGGATGATGATCCTGAGGTGCGTCAGACTCACCGTCACCTGGTGGAACATAATCTTACCGGTTGCTCGGTAACAACAGCTGAAAATGGCGAATTAGCCCTGGAGATGATGAAAACCGAGATACCGGCATTGGTCCTTTTGGATCTGGTTATGCCCGGGATGAGTGGAGCGGATGTGCTCGACCAAATGCGTGCTGATCCACGTCTCAGATCTGTGCCTGTTATCATTTTAAGTAGCAAATTATTGAGCTTGGATGACGTAAAACGACTCGAACACCACGCTCATGTCACCTTACAGAGCAAAGGAATCTGGTCTGACGCCGAGACAGTTGTTGCGTTGAACCGCTCACTTTTTGGCAGCGATACGCTCCCATCCCACACAAGCGCTTTAGTAAAACGTGCTGTTGCCTATTTCCACCAGAATTTCTCCAGACCCCTAACACGTTGGGAAGTTGCAGAAGCGATCGGCGTGAGCGAAGATTATTTGACGCGCGTATTCAACCGGGAGCTGGAGATCTCACCCTGGGACTACCTTGTCCGGTATCGGATTCTGCAAGCGCAACAGATGCTGCGAAATACCTCAAGGCCAATTTCGAAAATCGCCCGCCTGGTCGGTTTTAAGGATCAATCCTATTTCACCAGGGTGTTCAGCAAACAAACCGGTATATCCCCGCAGGTATATCGAGATAACCGTTAGCTCTTCACAGAGAGACCAACTTAAAGGCTTTCACATCAAAAAAATTCTATTTTCAATATCGCGATTATTTCGTAAAAGTTACGCGTGACTATCTAAAAATCTCCCCCACGAGAAAATCGCGAGAGAGATTTATTAGTAAATTTATTACTATTGTTCTTTAGGAAGTTTACTCGACGAAAATCACATCCGCGTAACCCAGAGCAAAGAACAAGCGGGAGAGGTAGGTTTCCGCGTTTAGCCGGGCAGTATCCAGTATCCCATCTTCAATGGCAGCCTCACGGATTGTCTTCTCAGCAGCCTGGCGGGCTAAGGTCTCAAGATCCTGGATAGGCTTACGCAGGATTCCCGTATCCCGGTCATACACGTAGGTTTTTTCATTGTCGAGTGTGGCAATAAACACTTCAGCATCAGGAAGGCGGACGTTTAGCACCCCTCCCTCCAGCCACATGTCCTCGGGTGCCAATTTCTCCAGGTCGATGCCGGCAATGACGACTCCGTGTGCGACCAGGAGGAGCTGGTCTTCAAATAGAAACGCGAAAGATCCCTGGTTGACCTCAGCGGTGATAACCTTTTCAACGGTGTATTGGATCGTTTCCAGGCGTGCAAGGGAGCGAATTTCACGGATAATTGTGACCGGGTCCGGAATTATAGTTGGTGTGGGATGCAGCAAGTTGGACACCTGGGTACTGATGGCGTTGTTGGCATCCCGCAAAGGATTCGTAGCGTTCGAGATGCTCTTGTTGACGGATGCCACAGCAATCCAGACAGCAGCGATAATGACCAGGATTAAAATAATTTGGAAGATTTTCTTATACATATTACGAGTATACAGGGGTTATTGAACTAATAAACTTACAGTGTACCCTCAAAGCAGTTATCTTCATGCTTATGGGATTTGTTCTTAACTGTCCAGTTTATTGATGACAAGATTACAGATCGTAATACAGTTCGATCTCATATGGATGCGGACGGATCTGGATCTCATATTCTTCGCGATGTTTGGTTTTGATCCAATTCTGGATCATATCCTCATCAAACACATCACCGGCTAACAAGAAATCATGATCAGCTTCGAGTGCGTTTAAAGCTTCTCCCAATGAAGTGGGCAACTTCTTGATGGTTGCTCGTTTTTCCTCAGGTAAGGTAAATATATCCACATCAATAGGACCAA
Organism: uncultured Anaerolinea sp.; assembly: GCA_964606265.1. GTDB lineage: Bacteria > Chloroflexota > Anaerolineae > Anaerolineales > Anaerolineaceae > UBA6107. The sequence continues at coordinate 3,685 of CAZSGL010000129.1, forward strand.
AACCAGCAGCGGTCGGTTCGATTTGTTGCTTAATACCGTCAATGCCAGCCATGAGCATGGCGGCCATGGCTGTGTAGGGGTTGCACATGGCATCAGGGGGGCGAAACTCAAAGCGCACCTTGTCTGGTTCCGTGGCATATTTGGGCACACGAATGGCGGCGCTGCGGTTCCCTGAAGAGAAGAATGCATTGACCGGAGCTTCGAACCCCGGCACCAGCCTTCTGTACGAGTTGGTGGTCGGATTGGTTAAGGCTAAGACTGCCGGGGCATGGGTCAATAATCCGCCTATGTAATAAAGGGCGGTCTGGCTGAGTAGATTTACCGAGCCAGCATCATAAAAGACATTGACATCTTTTTTGAAGAGCTGTTGGTGAAAATGCATCCCGGAGCCAGCCTCACCAAACAACGGCTTCGGCAGGTAGGTTACGGTTTTGCCGGCGTTGAACGCCACCATTTTGGAGATGTACTTGATCAGCATGGCAGCGTCCGCCGATTTGAGCATGCCCATCATGGGGGTCTCGATTTCACACTGTCCGGGACCGCCAACTTCGTGATGGTGATATTTAACGGGGACGCCGCATTTTTCAAGCAAATTCACCATTTTTGTACGCAAGCCGAATAATTGGTCGCGGGGCGGGATGGCATGATAGCCGCCGTGCACCGGGATATAGTGACCCAATCCAGGCTGGCAGCTGTTCCAATTGGCTTCGCTAGACTCAACACGGTAAGTGGCGGTGTGAATATTGTTCTCGACACTCACCTGGTCAAAGATATAGAATTCCAGTTCTGGACCCCATACGCTTCTATCTGCGATTCCACCCGCCTGCAGGTACTCTTCTGCCCGCTGCAGAATGACACGCGGATCACGAGTGAACAACTTCTTGGTATCTGCTTCAGCTGCACTGCAGATAAAACTCAGCGTCGGGACATCCCAAAAGGGGTCAATAAAAGCTGTGGATAAGTCAGGGATGAGCGTCATGTCGCCAGACTTGACACTCTTCAAACCAACGCTTGAACCATCAAATCCAACACCAGAAATGAGCGACTGGGGCGTAAACTCCCTGGCGGTTATGGTGACATGGTGCCAACGCCCCCACAAATCCGCAAATTTATAATCGATCATCTCGATATGTTGATCTTTAATGAATTCTGCGGTTTGCTCGTATGTCTGGAACATAGATTCTCCTGAGTTTGATAGATGCCGTTCTTTTTTTGATGGGACTGCCTGTATATATTACCCCAAAAATGTTGGTTCTCGCAGGGGTCTGCTCTACCAGGTTTTGCAGTATTATTCCGAATACTTCTCCTTTAAATGAAGGATGCTGGTATTACTCCCTTGTCACATCTCTGTCTTGTTTATACATCCAAATATTAGTAGAATATCGCCCGGTTTCTGAAAGGAACCCAGGCGATTCAAACTCAAACAATCAAGACCAGTTTTCAAGCAATTCCTTGACCTTCTTCAAGAAACGATCCGCGCCTTCCCCATCCAAAATACGGTGATCGAAGACAAGTGAAAGGTAAATCATGGGTCTTATAGCGATGGCATCATTTCCAGATGAATCTTTCACAACAACGGCTCGTTTTTGCATCATACCAGCACCCAGGATCGCGGCTTGAGGTTGATAAATGATCGGTGAAGCGAAAATTGAGCCGCCTGAACCGTGGTTTGTCAATGTGAACGTGCCGCCCTTCACTTCTTCAGGCAGGAGTTTTTTAGTTCGGGCGCGGTCGGCAAGATCGTTGATCTGCTGTGCCAGACCCTCCAGCGATAGTGATCCGGCATCCTTGATCACTGGCACGATGAGACCCGCTTCACCCAGCGACACCGCCATACCGAGGTTGATGGCGTTGTAACGCTGGATCCCTTCGTCTGTCCAGGATGAATTGACATCCGGGAAGGCACTGAGAGCATTTACGATGGCAGAGCAGAAATAGGCTGTCAGGGTCAGGTTCACACCTTTCTCAGCCAGGGCTTCCTTATTGGCGGTGCGATGAGCCACCACTTTGCTCAAGTCGGCTTCCATCACAGTTAATACATGAGGCGAGGTATGCTGTGAAGCAACCATGCGCTCTGCGATTTGTTTTCTAAGGGAGCTGTGCGGGATGAGCGTGCCGGAAAGCGATACAGGTGCAGGTGCAGCTGCGCTGGCGGGAACAACATGGGTTGGCGCGACGTCACCTTTCGGGATTGTTTTCCCGCTTTTAAGGTGATTCTCAATGTCCTCTTTGGTGATACGCCCATCCTTGCCGGTTCCCTGGACAAGGTTAAGATTTATATCATTCGCGGTGACAAGTTTCTTTACAAGCGGTGATAATTGACCCGAGTATTCCTGCTCCACAAGAACGGGAGCATCCGCAGGTTTTGCCATCTCGGCAGGAACGACCGCTTTAGTGTCCGGAGTAACCTCTGCGGTGACTGATGATTCAGCAGGTTTTGCCTCCTCGACAGGAACAACCGCTTTCGGCGTTGCGGCAGCGCCTTCGAGCACTTCACCGGGTTTCCCTATCCATGCCAGGACTGAGCCAACCTTTACGACCTCATCCTTTTGCGCCAGGATCTTCAACAAAGTCCCAGCTTCCGGGCTGGGAATCTCTGTCGACACTTTATCGGTTTCAAGCTCCACAACCACTTCAAATTCCTTGACCTCGTCCCCTTCTTTTTTCAGCCAGGTGACAACAGTCAGTTCTTCAATCCCCTCACCCATACTGGGAGCCAGTATTCGAGTTGCCATA
>CAZSGL010000130.1:0-6354 GCA_964606265.1 uncultured Anaerolinea sp.
CTTCATGGCTGGCACCCACACCTGGAGTAACGTCAATTATGCTGACGCATTTCATACCACCATGATCCTGTCAGCGGTAGTTTGTTCACTGATTGGCCTGGTGTTGGTTATTCCAACCAAAAACATGGTCGTTCTCATCAAGGAAAAAATCCACTCGATGTAATCTGATTTTCACTTATCCAGAAAAAAAGGCTGGCCTCACGGCCAGCCTTTCTGCATATTTTTCAATGGTTTATCCATAATTCCTCCAAATTATATTGATATCCTGTTGATTAGAAAGATTTCATTCTCCTCCTTGATTGAATCTCTCTCGAAAAGTTTCACCCCTTTGTGATCTCCGGCCAAAGGGGTGTTTTTTTTTCGACAACTCTCACCACCTTCTGCACAATTTCTGCATATCTGAAGAGTAAAACTAGAGTATCAAAATCTAAGGAGTGGAAGATGATTCACATGAACAGAAAATTCCGGGTTTTTCTCCCCATCGTAATAATTATGTTAATGATCACTGGATGTCAAAAAACCGATACAACCAGCAACACGGCTGGATACGGTTATGTCGTTGAGTCCACCCAGACCGACACAGTGGAATACTCCGGGTCCATCGAGCCTTACCAGATGACAACGCTGAGCTGGAAAACCAGCGGCATTGTTCTTTCGGTAGACGTTAAATCCAGTCAGGCAGTGGAAAAGGGAACCATACTGGCAAATTTGGACGCCTCCACAGCTCCCACTTCCGTCAACCAGGCGATATCAGATCTGATCACTGCCAGGCAGGAACTTGATGATGCCAAAAACTCAAAGACCGCGTTAGCCCAGGCTGAAGTAACTCTGGCAGCGGCCAAGGATGAATACAACCAGGCATTGGGTTATTACCATACCCTCGGAAACCAAATTGGGAACGAAAACAATATCAATATTCTGACTTCGACTGTGCTCAATGCGGAGAAGGCTGTTAGCGACGCCGAAACCAAATATAACGGATTCGGTGAGTCTGGTGACAACGACGTAAACAAGGCGGCTGCGCTCGCCAAGCTCTCACAGGCAAAAATTGATCTTAATAAGGCTCAGATTAACTTGAAATATTATCAGGGCGTTCCCAGCACAATGGATAGCGCCACAATTACCGCTGACTTCAATCTCGCCAAAGCTCAATTGGATGATGCCCAAAGAGCTTACGATAAGTTGCAGGATGGCACCAACACAGACGCCGTCACCAGCGCCCAGGCTAAGGTGGATGCTGCCCAGGCAACTGTAGACAGCCTGAGTATCATCGCTCCGTTTGATGGTGAAGTAGCGGTCATTTACCCGCGAATTGGAGATTTGGTCTCCTCAAATACAGAAGCCGCCATCCTGGTGAACAGGTCATCGCTTTTTGTCGAGGTGTATATTGATGAAACTACCATCTCAAGTGTAGCGGTGGGCAACCCGGCCACCGTCACATTTGATGCCATCCCCGAACTGAGCATGTCCGGTAAAGTCGAGTTTATCAATCCGGTTGGTGTTGTATCGTCTGGTGTGGTCAATTACACCGTGCGTGTGGAATTGGACAAAACAGATCCCAGCATTCTTATCGGGCAGACTGCCAATGTCTCCATTCAGACCGGCGAGCCGCATACCGTCCTCTACGTTCCTGTCACTTCTGTCCAATCAGACGCACAGGGTGAATACGTCATTCGCGTAAAAAACGATGGAACCCAGGAACGCGTGTCGGTTGTGAGCGGCACGATCATTGACGACCTTGTGGTTGTTGCTGGAGACCTTACTGCTGACGACCAGGTCCTGCTATACACCTCCACGTACTCCTCCTCCACTGAAGACTCTGGTCTGAATCCAGGCAGGGGTGGTTTTATGATCGGAGCCGGTTCTGAAGGTGGTCAGGGTGCTCCTGGTGGAACTCAACCGTAATCTAATGGATCCCAAAAAGGAATCACTATGATCGAAGTTAAAGGTATAACCAAAATCTACAATCTCGGGGAGGAGAAAGTCCACGCCCTCGATGGCATTGACCTGACGATTAATGATGGCGAAATGGTGTCAATCATGGGTCCTTCAGGTTCCGGCAAAAGCACGCTCATGGCCATACTCGGCTGCCTGGATATCCCGACTGATGGACAGTACCTTATTGATGGAGAAGATGCGGCTCGCATGCGTGAAAGTCAATTAGCCCAGCTTCGCGCCCACAAGATCGGCTTTGTTTTCCAGCAGTTCAACCTGCTTCCACGGACAAGTGCACTTGAAAACGTGATGCTGCCGTTGATCTATGATGGCACCAAACCCAAAGAAAGAATTGACAGGGCAAAACAAGCCCTGGAAACAGTAGGGTTGGCAGACCGCATGAAACATCACCCTAACCAATTATCCGGCGGGCAGCAGCAGCGGGTGGCTATTGCGCGAGCCCTCGTGAACGATCCGGCGATCTTACTGGCGGATGAGCCAACCGGTAATCTCGACAGTAAAACAGGCGGAGAGATCATGGCGTTGTTCCAATCCCTGCACCAGGAGAAAAACCAGACTGTTGTTTACGTCACCCATGATCCATTCATCGCCCGCCACACAGAACGTGTTATCCATTTGATGGATGGCAGGATCTTGCGGGACGAAAAGGTGAAGAATCCCCTGGTAGCCGGTGCACCACGCCCGGATGATCTGGTGGCAAACGGCAATATCAATGGAAATTACAGGGTTGAGGTGCGAGCATGAATATCCTGAACAATATCCGGGTTGCCTTGCGCGCCTTGAGAGCTAATATGCTGCGTTCGTCATTGACCGTGCTCGGAATTGTCATCGGCGTGGCTGCGGTTGTTGCTTTGCTATCCATTGGTCGCGGTGCCACCCAGGGGATCACCAGCAGCGTGGAATCAATGGGAACAAACCTGATCACCATCAGTTCTGCCCGTTTGTTTGGACCCGGACAGGGTGGCACATCCTCCACGGCAACATTGTTGTTTTCTGATTATGAAAAAATCACCGCAAAGGTTAACGGGATGCGCGCTATCGCTCCCTACTATTCCTCCATGGAACAGGTAAGCACCACCAATCGCACATCCAATTACACCGTTATGGGAGTTACGTCTGACTACAAGGAGGCTACCAACCAGTCTGTGCAGGATGGTCGCTGGTTGACCAGTGAAGACTATGCCAGCAAGAGCCGTGTTGTCGTGATTGGTTCTACAATTGCCACCGATCTTTTCGAGGGATTGAACCCCATCGGGCGCAAGATCAAGATTAATAATGCCCAATACGAAGTTGTGGGTGTACTTGAATCAAAGGGCACCATGGGATTCCAGACTGGGGATAGTAATATCTTCGTTCCACTTTCTACTGGTTACGCCAAGGTATTCGGTTCTCGGGCAATGTCGCAAGGTAAATTTTCATTATCAGGCATTACGATCTCGGCTGTGAATGCTGATGAAGTAGAAACCATAATTACCAGCATTGAGACTGTTCTCCGCTCACAACACAACCTCAGTCTCAGCGATGAACTGCCCTTCAGTGTGTCAAGCCAGGCATCCATGCTTTCATCCCTCGGCTCGATAACCGCCACAATGACTGCACTCCTGGGCGCGATCGCTGGTATCTCCTTGCTGGTCGGCGGGATTGGCATTATGAACATCACCCTGGTCTCTGTTACCGAACGAACGCGGGAGATCGGTTTGCGTAAAGCGGTTGGTGCTCCACAGAAAGCCATCCTCTTCCAATTCCTCGTGGAAACGATGACCCTCTCCATCCTTGGAGGAGTGATCGGGATAATCCTGGGTGCTTCGATCGCCTGGCTCTTCACTTTCCTCGGCTTGATTACCGCCGTTGTCACATTTGATGTGCTGTTGCTCAGTTTCTCATTTTCCGCGCTCATCGGATTATTCTTCGGGATCTATCCAGCCTACCAGGCTTCCCGGCTGCGCCCGATTGAAGCGCTACGTTACGAATAACTCACAAGGAGAATGCCATGTTCAAAAATAAACCGATCACTCTGCTTATCGCGGCTGGATTAATGATCCTCCTCGTCGCTGTCGCAGGAATTTACCCGCTCTTCAGTACAAACACTCCCGGAGGTTTTACCGGTGGAAGAATTGGTGGAAATATGCCGGGTGGTGCTCGAGAACTCCCCCAGGACGGTAATTTCACCCCTGATGGCAATCCGCCTTCAGGCATGACTCCTCCCAACGGCGTATTCCAACAAGGCGGCGGTCAAATGCAGGGCGGCAATTTCAACGGCACCATTCCATCCGCCAATACAACCATGTTTAAAGTTATGCAGTTGCTGCGTGGGGTACAACTTGTTGGGGCAGTCCTCATCGTCCTGTTGGGAGTATTATCAATTATTGGTATCCTGTTGGGCAAAGGATGGGGACGTAAAATCTCAATACTTACTGCGGTTCTCGCCATTCTCATAACTGTCACCTCCATGTTTTCATTCATGTTCGGATGGGCATGGGTGATTAAGATCGGTACTTTTGCATTAGCAATTGCCATCATGGTTTTATGCCTCCTTTCCAAATCCCGGGGTATGGCTAACGTGCCAGCCTGAATCCGGGTCAGCAGGGGTTGCCTTCCCCGGTGATGACAACCCCTGCTGTTTCCACCTAATGGAGTATGAGATAATCAGGTAAACATGGCAAAAAAGATTTTGATCATAGATGATGAGGCAAAGATCGTAGAAATCTGCCAGGACTACCTGAATGCAGCTGGTTTTCATGTAGTTACTTCGCTTGATGGCATGGCAGGCCTGGAAAAAACCCGCGTTGAAAAACCCGATTTAATACTACTTGACCTCATGCTCCCGGGTGTTGATGGATTGGATATCTGCCGCGAACTCCGTCGAGAAACGAAAGTTCCCATCATCATGCTTACAGCCAGGGTGGAAGAAACCGATAAATTAATCGGGTTGGAGATCGGCGCGGATGATTACATTACCAAACCTTTTAGCCCCCGTGAAATGGTGGCGCGCGTGAGGGCTGTGCTGCGCCGCGTTCAGGGAGACGCCAGCGCTGACGTAATTCGTGCAGGCAACCTCACCCTTGACCGCAATCGATTCACCGTTCTCATACACGATCAGGAAATCGCCCTGACCCCCACGGAATTTGAAATCCTCGCTACACTTGCCAGCCAGCCTGGCAGAATTTTTTCCCGCTCCCAACTGCTACTGGCAGTACGCGGAGTGACATTTGAAAGTTACGAAAGAGCCATAGACTCGCATATCCGGAATTTACGCAAGAAACTTGACTTTGATGGAGCAGGGACGGACTGGATCGTCACTATTCATGGTGTCGGATATAAATTCACTGAGAAAACTAATGATTAACGAGCCACCTGCCAAATCCATTAAGACCATTCAACGGAGGTTGGTATTAATCCTTCTGCGAGCCCTTCTAATAGTGGTGGGGATTACGATTCTCGTATTAATCGGTACCACCATTTATGAATTAAGTTCCAATACCGGGAAGAATCCATTTTACAAATCCCCCAACGCCACCATCCTCGAAGCATATTATATCGGCCACGGCAGTTGGGAAGGTATCGATACCTTGATTCGCGCTGGCAATTCTCCTGATTCCCGCCTACTGAGATTGGAGTGGGAGCGCGCAGTTCTGCTGGACAAAGAAGGGAATGTCGTGCTTTATTACGGCAAGGGACAGCCGGGCATGAGTATGATGATGGATCCTGAAATGTTGTTGAACGCCCAGGTGTTTGACCTAAAAGCTGATGGTCAGGTCATTGGTACCTTACTGGTCGATAGTCTCAATGTGCCCCACCCGGTCAGGTTGAGCTTGGGTGTCCTCAACCCGGTTATTGTGGTGAGCGGACTAATGTTGCTACTCACCCTAGTCATCGGATTTCTATTAATGCGCCGTATGGTGAACCCACTTTCAGAGGTAATCGCTGCGGCGGAAAGCGTTTCAGCGGGCAATCTTAAAACACGCATCAAGATCCGTAAGTCACAGGATGACATGGGAACGTTGGTCCAGCATTTTAACCACATGACCGAAACACTGGAACGCAACGATAACGAGCGCAAGGCACTGCTTGCTGATATCGCGCACGAGTTGCGTACACCCCTCACTGTGCTGCGCGGCCGGCTTGAAGGGATCCTGGATGGCGTCTATCCTCCCAATGAGGTGAATATTGCGCAAGCGCTTGAAGAAACCTACATGCTGGAGCGGTTGGTGGAAGACCTGAGATTGTTAACCATGGCGGAGTCGCGGCAATTGCACTTTGAAACTAAAGAAACGAACCTCGTTGAGCTGTTGAGAAAAACGATAACCGTATTTTCCCCACAGGCAAAAGCCAAACTGAACGAGATCGAACTTCGATCAGACCAGGAGGTTATCCTGGCGTCCGTCGATCCGCAGCGCA
>CAZSGL010000131.1:0-6353 GCA_964606265.1 uncultured Anaerolinea sp.
TGAAGCGGATTGGACGCTGGCGGATTCGTGGATCTGGGCACGTTTGCAGTCACTGCTGCGCGATGTCGACCGCCTTTTCGGCACGCATCAATACGGCGAAGCCGGCAGGCAGATCTACGAGTTCTTCTGGGGCGAATATGCCGACTGGTACCTGGAAATCGCCAAGACCCAGCTAGCAGCCGGTGGTGACAGGGCTTACTACACCGCTGCCACGCTGGTGCGCGTGCTTGATGCAGTCTTACGCTTGCTGCACCCCTTTACACCGTTCGTCACCGAGGAAATCTGGCAAGCGTTGAAAAAGTCAGCCGTGGAATACGGTATGACTCCGTTCAACTCAACCGATAAATGGGAAGAAGCGCTGATCATCGCGCGCTGGCCGGAAGCAGAACGCGTTGAAGGATGGGAAGAAGAAAAGATCGCTCAGTTCAGCCTGGTACAGGAAGTGGTACGTGCGATACGCAACCTGCGCTCAGAGAAAAAAGTGCCCCCGGCGAAGAAGATAAGCGTGAGCATGGCTGCCGGAAAACACACCGCCACCCTCAGCGCACAAAGGGCCACGCTACAAGCACTGGCCAACCTGGACCCGGCGAACCTGGATATTGCGGAAAAATTGAATCCTCCCAAAGACACGGTTTCACTGGTGGTCAACACGGTGGAAATTTTCATCCCTTTCGCAACATTGGAAGATACCAGCGTTGACCCCGCGCGGGTGAAAAAAGAGGCGGAGACCCTGCAATCTCAGATCAGTCGGCTCGAAACACTGCTGGCAAGTGACTTCGCCAACAAAGCACCCGCTGCGTTGGTCGAAAAAGAACGCGCCAAGTTGATGGAATACAAAGAATCGCTGGAAAAATTATCCAAATAACTAGCAGAAAATATGGGAAGGTTAACATCGCCTTCCCATATCCATTTAAAACTCACCGGTTGGATTAATTACTTGGCGTAATGACCGAAAAGTTTGTCAAAGAAACGATGGAACTTGTGAATGGATTCCATCGGTTCGAGGTACATGAAGATGCAAGCTCCGCTGACCAGGTTCAGACCAAGTTCTTTTGCACGGGCTTCTCCAGCGGGTGAACTGGCGCCCTGCTGCAGCCAGACATGCTGGATCCCCAAACGGGCGGCTTCTTCGATTATGGCGATGGTATCCACGGGTGGAATGACGATGATAACCGCATCAGCCTTGGCGGGTAATGCTCCAAGCCCGGCGTAGCAGCGATCACCTTCGACCATATCAGCCTTCGGATTGACAGCGAACACCTTGTAACCAGCCTTCTTGAGATCGCGATAGATGGCTGTGCCGAACTTGTCTTTATTGCGTGAAGCCCCCACAACTGCTATGGTTTTTTGCTGCAAAAATGCATCAACTGCTGCTTTCGTGTTTTTCATAGTTCCCTCGTGATCAATGGATTCCCCAGTCTAACGCACCGATTATATATCTTTTTTGCAGGAGGGGCAACACCCCTTCTCCCCAGGCGCGGAGGAAATATTGACGTGCCTTCTGCCAATCTTCCCCGCTGCCCCAGCCGTCATGCGTGAGTGTAACCCGTGTATTTCCCAGGTCTATGGGGGCGAGTGTAACCATCACATGCGTGCGCTGAGCACGGATGGTGGGGAGCTCTGGCGGAGCGTTCCAGGTAAACGAGAGCATGACCGGCTCCTCGTAAGCCAATATCACGCAGCCCTCACCACCGCGCAACCCCGCCGGAGCGTCCAGGTCAAAATACATCTCATAGCTGCCGCCAGGTTTGAGGTCGATATGGCTCTGCGGGGCGAAGAAGGTCTGCGTTCCCGCTTCGGTTGTCCAGGCTTGCCAGACTTCACCGATGGGGGCAGAAACATCTACTGAAAAATGCAGTGGTTGTATTTGCACCAAACAGATGGTTACCTTCCGTTAGTCATCCGCTAAGGCTTGAAAGATATTTTTCGTCCGACGTCTACTCAGATCAATTGCGTCTTCGACTTCAATCTTAGGACGAGCGCCACCACCAGGATGACACCCACTATTAACACCGCAGTATACGCTGCTGTTGAAACGATTGAAACACCGGCGAATTTCACTCCGATGCCAGCAAACGCCCAGGCAAGGACTGCCAGGAAGGGTGCGTCACGGTGTATCACGGTCATCCAGATGGCAATCAATACCGCCACCGCCAGCATGATGATTGCCCAGGTCTCGCCGGCAATCCCGAACCCGTTCCAATTGTTGAAATCCAGAACATCAGTGGCATTGGCAATGGTCGCCACGGTGATCCATCCCAGGTATACTGAAAATGGCAACTGCACGAACCAGCGCATACCGGAAGATGTTTCGGCTGCATTTGCTTTCCGCAGGCGATTGTAGATCAGGAGAAGCGATACCAAAAGGATGCCCATCAATAAAATTGTCAGGTTGAACTGCAGGTAATGCCACATGAATATCCAGATCGAATTTGCCAGGCAGCCAATGACGTACCAGCCGCGGATGCTTTTTAAAGCCGGGTTGTCTTTTTGCGCGGGTAGCGCCTGGTAAATGGTAAAAGCGATCAGGAGGATGTAAATCAAACCCCAGATCGAGAACACATAACCGGCAGGGACGAAGAAAACTTCAAAATTGTCAGACACCTGCCCGGTGTTCATGCCATTGATCGGCAGCGCGTTCGCCAGTCCGTTCACCGCCAGGGTGAGTAGCGTGGCAAGGATTACAAGAATTTGATTAAATGAGATCTTCATTTTAAGTTTTCCTCTCTAAAACAATTTTACAGGTCTCGTATGTAGAAATCAATGCAGGACTTTTTTCCTCCTGGAAAAAACTAAAAAAGAGACACTGGAAGGATTATTGAGTAGTTTTTTTCGCCCGCATTAGTTCGCGCGCGCGGCGGGTGATGCGGAAGAAATGCTTGATATGCTTCATTGGTTTTATGTGGCTGGTCTGCCCGGAATAAATGGTACGGATGGGGACCCATGCCAGCTCGAACCCGCGCAGCACACACTCGAAGATGATCTCTACTTCAAATTCAAAACCGCGCTCCTGGCTGTCGATAACCGATTCGACCAACCGCCGCGAATGCAGCCGATAGCCGGACTGGTTGTCGGGGATATACTGCCTCATGGCGTTGGAGAGCATCCACGTGCCAATGGTGTTGGAAAAATTGCGTGGGAATGGCATCTGGCGGAAGTTGCGCTGACCGATGATAAGATCGCTGTGATCCTGTTGGTATTTATCCACGAAGAGAGGAATCTCTGCCGGGTCATGCTGCCCATCAGCATCCAGGGTGATGACCGCATCATAATTTCCCGCCAGGAATTGTCCAAACCCATTCAAAAGCGCAGCACCTTTGCCCTGGTTGGGCTCCTGGCGTATGACCGTTGCGCCGTGCTGCCTGGCGACCTCGGAAGTATCATCCGAGGAACCATCATCCACAACCAGCACCGGCAGATACAGCTTCACACAGTCAATGACCGCTCCGATGCGCGTGGATTCATTATGTGCAGGAATCAAAGCCAGAATTCGATTAGATGCCTGACTCATTTTTACTCCAATCCACCCGCATCGAGAATTAGCTTAATGACTTGCTTGTTTTTTGACTCCATTGCCAACTGCAGCGGAGACAATCCAGAAATTGTCCTTACATTGATCTCTGCCCCTTGGCGCAGGAACAAACGCACCAATTCAACATTGCCATTTTGGGCAGCCGCATGCAGCGGCGTAAAATCATCCTGCTGGCGGGCATTCACATCAGCGCCATGGTCCAGCAGAAAGGCACACAATTCAAGGCTATTCGCAGCAGCAGCGGCATGAATGGGAATTACTTTTTGCGCATTTGTTGACGGTGCATTGATGAGCGCACCTTTTTTGACAAGCATAGCGGCTGCATCGTAACGGTTGAAAAAACAAGCCAACCCGAGCGCAGGAAAACCATCACTCGAATAAGTATTCACCATTTTTGGATTTTTCTCCAGCCAGGATTGGATTGAATCTACATCCCCGAGAGCTGATGCCTCAAAAAGATTGAGACTCGAACGGGAATCCGCGATAAGCCGGGCGATCTCTTCTTTGCCGTAATACAGCGCCATCATCAGGAACGAAACGCCCATCGGACTGGGTCTATCAAAGAGTTCCGGCTTTGTGTCGAGCAGGTTCCGGACTCTCTCACTATCCCCCTCTTTAATGGACAGGATCAATTTTTCAAGGTCAGTATCCATCGCTCCTCCTGGATTCTAGTTTAACGGTAAACTGGTATCTTTACCAGAAGCAATGAGAAAAGAAAACAGCCGGCATGCCGGCTGTTTTCAGGATGAGAGGGATTACTTTTTGATGAAGATCTTGCTCAAAACAATCAAACCGACCGCGATCAGGATGACCGGTCCGAGAAGGCTCCACTGAAGATTGAAGAGCGCGAATAATCCGGTGGCTCCAACTGCCGCGCCGATAGCCACGAACGCCCAGGTCGTCCAATTCATTTTCCAATCGTTGCGGTAACACACAATGGTGGCTGTGACGAAGGCACCTACTCCCGCAAAAAGGATGGGGGCAGACCACCAGCGCCAACCCTCAAGATACCCGGTCAGCAATGGAATGGGAAGCATTAAAATCAGGAATCCCTTACCAAGCATTACAAGGGCTGCACCGACCCAAAGGTTGTAACCCACAAGGGCAACGACATTCTTGTGTCTGAGCGCGTCCACCTGGCCAAACCCGCTGAGCATCATCGAGATGCCAGGAGCGATGACCATGAGCGGCCACCAGCGGCTCCAGTCAGCGCCTAACAGCAGCAGCATGGCTACTGTACCAATCACCAGCGCGCTACCGAGATTGCTGCGGACTTTGCCATTGAATTTGCGGCTTTTGAGGAATTCTCCCCAGGCGGCCGAAAGCGCTCCGGCAACAGGGATGAAGATGAAGAGCGCCCACCAGTTGAAATGTTCCATCCCCCATCCCAGGTTCTGGAAGAGCAGGATGACACCCACAAGGATGAGCAGGATCGGCCAAAATGCCTGGTTATGATCGCGCTTTTTCGGTTTCCCGATGTTTGCCTCAGCGGAGGGTTCGGAGTTTACAGGTTCGACTTCAACAATTTCGATTACGGGTTCTTCAGCGTTTGACATGGTTTACCTCTTTTTGAATTTACTACTTTATCTACGAGGATTAATATCGTAAAGTTGCAAATTTATGTACTGCCAAGGATTTTTGCCAATTTTTTTACCACACGGGTAACCGAATTTTTGACCTCTGAACTAAATCCGGCATCAAATTCCAGCGAGACGGGTTGAATGCCTAGTAAACCGACAGCGCAATTAAATTCCTTTTCTAGATACTTGGAGAGCACGGAGAACGGCAGCGAATGACTGGAAGCGCTGAACCCGCCAGTATCATGCGGATCTATATACTTCACCCCACCAGGCTGGTCTCCAATATCGGCGGCGTCAACCAACAGGATGAACTCAGGTTTAAACCGGCGCAGTTCTCCGAGTGCATTCTCGGGGACGGTGCCGCAATCAAGGATAAGGAGATTTGGGGAATCCGGTAAAACAGAAAGCAGCCGGTGTGCGATCCAAACACCGGCTGCATCATCTCCGTTAAATTCATTCCCAACGCCCAACAGGGCGATGCGGGATTCAGTTCCCCGGGATGACCTTTTCAGGCTCTCCATTAGCAGAGCCTGCCAGGAGGAATTGGATGTCTTCTTCTCTGCCATAATAAACTTCAAAAGGTTCCTTTGTTTGAGATGCCAGTTCCCAATGCTCTTCTGACATTTCGATGCAATTGAAACGGCAGTTGACTACGCATTGAGCGCAGAATGTGCATTTATCCATATTGTAGCGCAAGACAAAGCGTTTACTGGCTTTATCCAGCACCAGTAATTCAATGGCGTCAGTAGGGCAGTCTTTGATACACAGCATGCAACCTGAACATTTTTCAGGATCCCATTTTAGCTGTCCCCTTAAGTTGACCGGTGTGTCCTTCTTGAAGAAGGGGTATTTCTCGGTAACCGGTTTCGAAAAGAAGGCTTTGAAGATATCGCTGAACATTGAACCAATAGTCATTGGTTAACCTCCAAATAAGGGCCGAACAATAGGCGCCAGATAATTGCCCAGGATGATGACAACCAGCTGCAACAATACAAGGATAGCACCAATGCGCCACCATAGACCGACTGTTTGGTCGATGCGCAGGCGGGCGAACAACGACTGCAAGGTTGCAGTAACCAGCAGGAGCAAAAGAGTTTTCCACAAGAAATCAAGCGGGTTGGTGAAACCTCCCAGGAAGAAGGAAGCGATCAGGGTCAGCCCGATGACGAGTTCAACATCACGACCAATCTTAAAGAGCGCAAAACCGCGTCCGCTGTATTCTGTCAGCGCACCGGCAACAA
>CAZSGL010000132.1:0-6295 GCA_964606265.1 uncultured Anaerolinea sp.
GACCAGGAAAACCCAGGGTTCAATACTCAATCCGGGCGGCGCGAGGAGAATACCAGCACCAGCGATGACAAAGGACCCCAAAAGGGATGCTGTCAATCCGAATAGAGAAACGCCGCCTGAAGTACCGCTTTCAACTGGTTTTAAGGTAGAAATCAGCACTGGCTTCTTTATTGAAAGGGCTCCCAATTCAGTAGCCCAGGTATCCGCGGTTGCTGCAGCCAGTGCGGCGCAAAACCCCAGCCAGGGAATTGAACTTTGCGGAATAAGCAGCGACAGGACCACAAACAAACCAGCCAATCCACCATTTGCCAGTACCTGGCGGAAATCCCGCACAGATCCCTTGGCATATTTTTCTTCCGCGCTGGCTTTCCGGGATTTAAATAAGTATGACAATCCGCTTGAGGAGAGAAAAAACGCCATCAAGACGACCGACCAGGTTAATCCCCCCAGCCCAAAGACTACAAACCCCAGCAGGAATGCCGCCAACGCGCCGCTTTTGGTAAGCAATTTGAAGCGGAAAGCCAGGGTCGCGATCACCGCGGCTATAAGAACGCCCAGCCCCAATTGCGTGATATTAAGAGTCAACGCAAATACCTCGGATGATCAAGGCAAAAATAAGATGGTTGCCAGGATCAACAATAAAGGCGCAAGTACTCCCCCTGCCCACAATAAATGGGAGACAGGACGGGTGGCCTCTTTGCGAAAAATGTAAGCTCCTCCAATCAGGCTGACGAGGTAGAGGATGATTCCGAGAATGGGAAGCATTAACATGCGCGACGCCGGCACAGGCTCCAATGGCAGACCGGAGGGATCGTAGCCAAGTGAAATGGTAGAACGCCCGGGGATGACAATGCTCACAATTACCAGCAGGCTAAACCACAAAGCGAACCCGAGAGGAATGAGGATGCGCGCGAGTCTGTCTGTGGTGACCTGGCGGAGGAATACCGCAGGTTTGGCGGAGTGAGGTTCGATCGGTGAAAGGCTGCCCATTTCGATAGTGCGGTTGAAGCGCTGGATGAACTCCTCCTTTTCATCCGGTGACAGGATGACCACCTGGTTCATGGTAGCCACAATTACAAGATTTTCCGCAGAGGAGGCGATGAACTCAACATTCCCCAGGTCAGGATGATTGCCTTCTCCAAGAATCGCTCCAGGGGTTGAGAATCCGGGCAATTTAAGCGGGATGAGCAGGTCGTCCATGGGACGCACCCACTCAACTTCAGTGATGGGAATATCCAGGGAACGCAACCCCCAGCGAATGCGCAACCCATCCCGTTCCAGCTCGTAATACGCGTGCAGGAGAGCATATCCCCGATAGGCGAGGAACGGCAGAGTGCCCAGCAGCAGGAATGCCCCGGCCAGGTACAGGATCAAACTCAGACCGCCTGGTTGACCGAACGTCATCCAGAGCAGAAAACTGACCCCGGCAAGCACCAGGAAAATCAGCACTGCATGGAAGATCAATCCAGGTGTTCGCTTGGGAAGAAACCTCTGCACACCTGTCATTTAGGCACTATTTCAGCGAATTGAATCCCGCAGCACGCGGCAGACCAGGTCAACCTGGTCTTCGGTCATCATCCCGGAAAAGGGTAAAGCCAGACCACGGTTGCCCAAATCTTCGGTTACGGGAAAATCGCCAACCTGGTAACCGAACTGCGCCACCATATAAGGCTGAAGGTGAATGGGGATGAAGTAAGGGCGCACCGGAATGCCACTTTCAATTAACTTTGCAGCAATCGCGTCGCGATCCAAACCGGCAGCAAAACGCACCACGTACACAAACCAGGAGACACGCGTGGTATCAGGTACGAGAACAGGCGCACTAACCCCCGGGATCTCAGCCAGGCGGTCTGCGTACCAATCTGCCACCTGCTGACGTTTGCTTAATAATTCTTCGATACGCGTCATTTGGACATGTCCAAACGCTGCGCTCATGTCATCCATGCGGTAGTTGTATCCCATGTGAGTATGCTGTAACCAGGTGTCACCCGGAGCGCGACCCTGGCTGCGCAGCGAGCGCATGAAGTCCGCAGCTTCCCGGTCATTGGTGACGATAATTCCACCTTCACCGGTGGTAATCTGTTTATTGGGATAAAAAGCGAATACGCCGTAATCACCGAACAAACCGGTGCGCTTGCCCTTGTACTCGGCGCCCAGGGATTCACACGAATCCTCGATCAACTTCAGGTTGTTCTCACTGGAAATGCGCTGCAGGGAATCATAATCCGCCGGCTGTCCGAACACATCCACAGCCAAAATAGCTTTTACTTTTCCTGACACTCCGGCACCTTTACGCGGCAGCCATTTTGCTGCATGCTCTCCGCCATGTTGAAGTTCCTTTACTGCCTGTTCCACCAGGTCAGGGCGGATGTTACCTGTCTGCGGGTCGACATCCACAAATACCGGGATGGCTTTTTCGAACAGGACAACATTGGATGAAGCGACAAAAGAAAATGGCGTAGTGATCACCAGGTCGCCTGCCTCGATGCCAGCGGCACGGACACACAGGTGTAAACCTGCTGTACCGGAATTAACCGCAATAGCGTGTGCGGCACCAATATAATCGGCGATACTGCTCTCGAAAGCATCAATCTGAGGACCCATGCTCAAGTTGGGGGTCTGGAGCACAGCCATCACGGCAGCACGTTCGGCATCCGTGATATCGGGATAGGACATAGGAACAAGAGGGGTTTTTGAATTTATCATCGCGTCAATTTTACCCTTTTCTCAGGCTTCCATTTCTTTTAGAGTTACGCGTACAATATCAGGGCATTCCTCAAGGGGCACGATCCAGGCATCTCCGCCGGAGCGTTTTTTAAGTTCCACGCCGCCGTTTTTAAGTGCACGTTCGCTCACAGTCACGCGCAACGGGCAACCGATCAGGTCAGCATCATTGAATTTCACACCGGCAGATTCCTCGCGGTCATCAACGAGGGGTTCCAGTCCTGCCTGGAGTAGCTGCTGCTCGAGCCATTCCACACCTGGCTGCACATCCACCTGCCTGCCGGGGAGAACCACGATGTGTACCGGATAAGGAGCAATGCTCACTGGCCAAATCAATCCTTTATCATCATGATGTTCCTCAGCGGCGCAAGCCAACAGCCGCCCGACCCCGATGCCGTACGAACCCATGATAACGGGATGCAGTTCGCCATTCGGGTCAGTAAAGGTACAACCCAATGAATCGCTGTAACGTGTTCCCAGTTTGAAAATGTTCCCCACTTCAACACCGCGCTCAAGGCGCAGGGTCGCACCGCAGTTTTCACAGGCATCGCCTTCACCAACAGCAGTAATGTCCGCGACGATTTCCGCGGTGTAGTCTCTTGCATAATTTACGTTAAGCAGGTGATACCCGCTTTCGTTAGCACCTGCCACCAGATTGGGTGAAACAGGGATCAGTTCATCCACGATCACTTTCACATTCTTTAATCCTACCGGTGAGGCGTAACCCGCAACTGCCCCCACCTTGCGGATCTCTTCCTCGGTAGCGGCGCGCATTTCTTTGGCTTTGACCAGATTGGCGACCTTAGTTTCATTAACCTCATAGTCGCCGCGCACAACAGTAAAAATGAATTCCTGCTTTGTTCCACCGGAATCATCACTTACCTCCGCCATGAAGAACACCGCTTTAGCTGTTTTGGAAGTAGGCAGGTGGAGAAAATCAGCCAATTCAGCGATAGAAGAAGCGTTTGGTGTGGCTACTTTTTCAGCTGGCTGCGGTGCTTCCTGTTCAGGTTGCGGTTTACGCGCTTTGGCAACCTGGCGGTTGGCGGAGAGACCGCACGCATCGCAGAAGAGTAAACTATCCTCGCCAATCGGGGAAAGGTACATGTATTCATGCGCCATCTTTCCCCCCATCATGCCCGTGTCAGAGAGGACAGCCACAGTCGGCACGCCACAGCGCTTGAAAATACGGAAATATGCTTCGTAATGGGCTTGATACTGGGCGTCCAAGCCTGACCAGTCGGCATCCAGGCTGTAAGAATCGAGCATGGTGAATTCGCGCACACGGATCAATCCAGCGCGCGGACGCGGGTCATCGCGCCACTTGGTTTGCAGGTGATAGATCAATGCCGGTAACTGACGATAAGACTTGATCAGTCCGCGCACCAGGTCCGAGACCACTTCCTCGTGAGTCATCGCCAATACCATGTCGTGATCGTTCTTGTCTTTGAAACGACCCATCTCACTGCCAATTTGATAATAGCGCCCGGTTTCTTTCCACACATCCGCGGGCTGCACCACCGGCATGGAAATTTCCTGCCCGCCAATGGCGTACATTTCTTCACGCATGATGGTCATGATCCTGGATAGACTACGCTGGGCGAGCGGGAGGTAACTGAAGATACCCGCTCCAAGCTGGCGCATAAAACCCGCCCTCAAGAGCAGTTGATGACTGGAGACTTCGCTATCTGACGGGGCTTCCCGCAAGGTCTGTGAAAAAAAACGCATCATGCGCATAAAAAATACCTTCTTTTCTATTTAGATCAATAACAGCCAGCCGGCTGCAGCGCGGAACAACATGGGAGCGATGACATGCCCACTCTTACGCATTATCCACCCAAGCAGCAATCCCTGCACTGCGGCAATCACAAGTATGTGCCAGTAATCACTAATTGGGCTCAACCACAATCTACCGGGCAACTGCCACATCACAAACAACCCGGTTGTGGCAAGCAATCCCCATATCGTCCCAAAGAGAGAGATCAACCTGCCCTGGATATATCCGCGAAAAATGGACTCTTCAGCAAACGCCAATAACAACCAGACCAACAGCAGGCTGCCCTGTTCGGGTGTGATGCCGTGGAGGAGGGTGGTAAATTTTCCACGCAGGAAGATTGTCACCACCACCAGCAGTAAGCCGAGTGTTACGCCGACCTTAAAATTGTCCTTCCCCCATCCGAAGCTTTTGAGCGGCTGACCGCGAAAAACCAGCGCGAGGATGAAGGGGACCAGGCAGATGACTGCCAGGAACATGCGTTCGGCAAGTTCACCGCCCGCAAAAACTGCGGCAACGTCTTTTACAAAACCAAAAGCAGGATTCGAATAATATTGGAAGGCCGCCAGGTAGATGAGTGCAAACACTGAGAGGGCAAACGTGGCTTCACGCTGTGGAAAACGATATTCAATTTGCCGCACCTTCTTAAAAATTGGCGCAACGCCGGCGATCATGGTTACCGCAACGGCACCGAGCCATTCACTTAACATTCCCAACCAAAATATACCATTCACTGTTATCTACTCACTTTTCGCAATTTTTCGAATCTTTTTATCAGGGGTCGGGGGTGTCTCTATTTCCATTTTCTCCGGAACAACAGCTCCCTGGGGTTCCACTTCGCTGGCGGGCGGTTTTTCCTCGAGGTTAAGTTCCACCTTGTCTTCCATGCGTACCTGACCGCGCAGGAAGGCGCCTTCCTCTGTAGCAAACGCCACAGTCACCACGTCCCCCCACACACGCCCGGTGGAACGGATCTCCAGCTTTTCAGCGGTGATGTTGCCTTTGACGGCACCTGCCACGACCACGTTATTGGCGCGCAGGTTCTTGCAGGATAAACGCCCTGTTTCACCGATCACCACCAATCCGCGGATGGATATCTCGCCTTCAAATGTGCCTTCAATGCGGATACCGCCTTTGCCGCCAAGGTTACCGGCCCAGTTAATGCCGGGTCCAAGCACCGAGGTAACACGTTCCATGGCGGGTTGGGCTGTTGGTTCAGTTGCTGGAGTTTTCTTAAACATCATTTCCTCCGGATGTACCCAGTTAGATTACTGATTCGAGAATTGTCATTGGGGATCTGCGGGCCAAACCATACCAGCGCGGACGATACCGTTTTCCGGTACATCTGCTTTGACGACAGCGCTGTTGCCAAGGCGTACACCTGCGCCGATTTTCACATTAAGGTTAATCGTCACACCCATCCCCACCAGGGTGCGCTGCTGCACTGATACCGCACCTGCCAGTATGGCTCCTGGCGAGATGTTCACATAATCTTCCAGCACACAGTCATGCGAGAGGATGGCGCCAGTGTTGATGATGCAACCATAACCCACGACTGCGTCACTACCCACGTAAGCATTGAAGAAGATCTGCCCGCCATCGGCAACTTTTGCAGTTGGTTCAATAAATGCCCGCGGGTGAATCACCGTCGGACAGGTAAACCCGGCATTCTTTAACTTCTCGTACACAATTAAACGCGGGTTGATGTTGCCGATGCCCCCCACCGCGTTAACCGCCAGGCTGATCCCTTTTTGCCTCAACTCCGCCAGGATGTCACCGCTGCCGAGAATAGGCACA
>CAZSGL010000133.1:0-6254 GCA_964606265.1 uncultured Anaerolinea sp.
TCTACCAGACCTACAAGGGCATTGAGGTCTTTGGCAGCGAGATCGTGGTGACATTAAGCGGAGACCAAATACTATCAACAGTGGGCAGTCTGCTCAATGGAGACCTGACAATCGATACCACTCCTTACCTTTCAGTCCCTCAGGCAGAGGAGAGCGCACGCACCGATATGAATTTGCCGGATGCAAAGGTGTCTGGCATAACCACACTCATGCTTTACGACCCAAGTCTTTTAGCGGATGTTTCACCTGATCCACGCCTGGTTTGGAGAGTCACCATCAGTGAACCGACTCCCTGGCAGGTTTTTGTGGATGCCCAAACCGGACTGGTTGTCTTCGAATACTCCCTTGCACAGGACGGCTCCGGGTTCTCAGATTATGACTTTGAGGAATTCGATGCCTTTGGTGGTGGTCCCGGGGATTGCTACTTCTTTTCAGGCGACCATATCGGGGATGAATCCGGATTGGAAAGCAGGTGGCTCTCTCACCCCGAAGCTGCGGCCATATGGTGGTATGCCCGCAATACTTATCAGTTTTTCCATGATACATTCGGACGCCACTCGTACGACAATGACGACTCACAACTCGAGGTTGTCATTCGTGGGGGTGTGGACAATGCCATGTGGATCCCCATCTGCAACATAGGCATCTTCACGATTGGGTGGGTAGGGCAGGACGTAGTAACACATGAGTTTACACACGGTGTCATCAATTCCACCTCTGGATTGGTGTATGCCAACCAGTCCGGCGCCCTGAACGAGAGCTACGCCGACATAATGGCCTCTTTACAGGATGGTAATTGGACCTTTGCTGAAGGTCGTATTGGTGGAGGTCCTGCCAGGAGAGACTTGAGTAATCCGCCTGCATTTAGCGACCCAGACCGCATGTCGAACCTTGTTATGACCACCGTAGACAGCGGCGGGGTTCACACCAACAGCGGCATTAACAACAAGGCTGCCTACCTCGTCGCCGTTGGAGGTGCTTTCAATGGTCAAACGATCACCGGAATTGGTACCGGCAAGATGGGAGCATTGTTCTATGCAATCATGATCCGACTGGGCAGCAGCGCTCAATTTATTGATGCCCGCAATGCCAGTGTACGGCTCGCTGATAGTTGGGGCGCTTCCGGAACCGCCGGATTCACCCCCTTCGACGCCTGCCAGGTACAAAACGCCTATGCTGCTGTGGAACTGGGGGAAGGTGATAACGACTGCGATGGTACAAACGACGCGACCGATCTTGATGACGACATAGACTATATCCCTGACAGCCGTGATAACTGCGTGTTCGCGGCTAATCCCAGCCAACTTGATTCTGATGGCGATGGACTGGGTGACGCCTGTGACGACGACAATGACAATGACGGCATTCTTAATCAGAATGACAATTGCGCGTTCGTGGCTAGTCCGGACCAGGCAGATAGCAATGGCGACGGCATCGGGAATATTTGCGGTGACGCGGACGGAGACGGGTTAATCGATTACCGCGATAACTGCCCGGCGATTGCGAACAGCGATCAACGCGATAGTAATCATAATTTTCGAGGCGATGCCTGTGACCCTAACGATGACTCCGACAGTATTCCTGATGCAACCGATAATTGCCCATTCTATACAAATTTTGACCAGTCAGACCGCGACAGTGATGGAATTGGTGACTACTGCGACAACAGCCCAGATGTGTCCAATCCCGACCAGGCAAACAGTGACGACGACAACATCGGAGATATCTCCGACAACTGCCCCTTGGTTATGAACTATTACCAGCAGGATGTTGACCGCGACGGTCTGGGTGACCATTGTGACGGGAGCGATGAGTTTAATTTACTGCCAGACGGCCGCCTGACAGACTTAAGCATTGGTGGGCGCGCGGGATATATACGCAGTATGCCATTACCCCTCTGTCTGGAAGAAAAGTGCCCCGACTGGTACCCCCCGGACCACCTGGTAAGCATTGTGCTGACGGGTCTCTCGCCAAACGTGGCTGTGTGGGTGGCGGATGACGCTGGAAAGATCGCCGACCGGTCACCGTACGAGGGCGATTTACGCGTAATGCGCTTCTCTCCTGAAGGCGGTCGAAACTATCACATGTTTTTCCTCTTTGATGTTGGATTTCCTGAAGGGCAGGCGGGCTTCCTGGGGTCCATGTCTGAAGGTCCTGCTGATGAACAGCCCAATCCTACTCCGGAGGGTCCAAAATCTACACTCCTCCCTCCCCCCCCGCTCAATGCTGAGGGTGGTTTCGTGGAAATCCCGACAACCACTCCAACACCGGTGACAGTAGTCTTAATTCCAACATTCACGATTAACAAGGACGCTTATTGCCGTCAAGGACCAAACACTGCCTATGGAATTGTCTTTACTCTTTCGAAGGGTCAAACAGTCCAGATTGATGGACGGAATCAAGACGAACCCCGCTGGTGGTGGATTCTGCTGCCTGGATCTAATAGCCATTGTTGGGTTTCGGGATCACTTGGTTCAACCGCGGGTCCTGTGGAGAATTTGAGCATTATTAAAGCCCCCGCTTTACCGACACTTACGCCGACGCAGGTACCTCAAAGTGCATCACCATCTGCCCCGGGGTTGAACGTGAGCAACCAGACCTGCAATGGCAACGTGTATATTGTGCGCCTGAGCTGGAATGATGTTGCAGGTGAAAATGGGTACAAGGTCTACCGCGATGGAGGTCTGATTGCAACGCTCGGGTCAGGTACAACCACCTACGATGACGTTTCGCCCAATTACCAATCCCACGGCTACCGGGTGGAGGCATACAATGCATCCGGTTCAGCCAGCAGTTCAACCAAAAATTCAGAAGGCTGTATGTATTGATCAATACAAACCTCACTCTAAAACTTCAATTTAGATCAAATCACTCATTTAAATGGAAAGAAGGAAAAAATGAAAAACAAATTATCGGTTCTTATCACAATGGTCATTGTTCTCTTCACAATCCAGGCTTGCAGTGCTGGATCGGCTCAGCCAACGCCAAATGAACAACAAGCGACTTTAGCCGAAGGACAAGCAAACTCCACCGCCACATTAGCTCCATCAGAAGAGGCAAACGAAGTAGATAGTTCTGCAGGACCTGAAACTATCGACTTAACCAATTCTGCATTGTTTGTGCCCTCCAATTCTCCGGCATATTCATTTGATGTGGTGATGAATTTTTCTGGTGTTGACGCAACGGGAGCAAGCAAGGTGGTCACTCTAGCTATGACAGAATTGACCCAGACTCTACCGCAAAAAGCACGACGCTTTTTAGTAGAAGTTACAGGCGGAGAAGGGTCTGCGGAAACCGTAATGGTTGGCGATCAGGGTTACCTCATATTTCTAGGGACATGTTCACCATTCCCCGCCTCAAGTATCGATGGGCAAAACGCATCAGAAGGAATGCCCAACCTGCAAAACTCGCTTACAGGTCAGGCAAAACGCGTGGAGACTGGCATCGAGGTTAACGAAACTATTACCGACAAATATGAACTGACCAGAGAAAACATGCTTGAACAAGACGAGCTGGTCAGTGCATTTGCATACGTAGCTCGGGATGGTGGGTATATTACACGCTTTGAAGCCCAAACGCGGACAAAAACTGATTACCAGGGGTTTGACTCCAATCAATTAACAGACCTTTCCATTGCGCAAAACTATATTCCGGTGGAAGATGGCTCACTGGTAATTGCCATTCCAGCGGCCTGCGCAAATTAAGTTTGTTTGAAGGCAGGTTAATCACCCTTCTCATTAAAATGTGGGGGGCGTTTTTCATTACAATTAATCGTTTCAAGCGTCTGTATAATTAATTATTGGGGTTTAATTGTCGTCAATAAGAAAGGGATAGCGCAATTGCCCAACGATAAAGACCGGCGTGAAGTTGAAGGCTGCATCCACGATGCCATTGGCTGGGCATTGACCAAGGACATTAATCGTCTATATTCCATCGTGGCGCAGGACGAGGATTTCTTCATCTTCCATCCGGATTCGGGCAGTACGATAACCGGTTTTGCGGCATTCAAAGCCCTTGGGGAACGCTCTTGGATGAAAGAATCCTTTAAAGCTACGGATTACGCCATCAAAGATTTGCGGGTAAAATTTTCAAGGTTGGGCGACACCGCCTGGTATTCCAGCATGCTGGATGATCACGCCGAGTGGAATGGCAAACCCACCGGGTGGGACAACTGCCGCTGGACTGGTACACTGGAGAAGCGCGATGACAGGTGGGTTATCGTGCAGATGCATTTCTCATTTGCCAAGGATGACTAAGCAAGAAATTACAGTAAACAAAATTTCATTGGTCAAAATAGATCGGGTTGGTGATGAGCGCCGGCAGCAGGGGCAACTCTGGCAGGAAGGCTCTGAGAATCTCCACCCGGGCAAAGCCGGGCGCCGACACGCTGTATTCTCCCTGGTAACTCCCGTTGGCAGGGGCTTCGAATTGGTTCTCACTCCCCTGCCCGGTGACAACGCGCAGCACGTCTCCCCGCAGCAGACCGGTAACATGACTCTTTAATTGAGCCCCTTGAGACCAGGGCAGCGTGTCTCGCATGATCGCGTCTCCAATGGAGAGCGCCGCGGTCGGACCTTGCGGGAAAAACGTGATAAACGCGTGCCCCGCCTTGAGCGCGTCCAGGATATCCCCGGTGCCTACAGACATGGCGTAAACACAGGTGGTGGGTCCGCCCAATATCTGGAAGGGATTGTCGCGATGATAGTCACTGCCGCCAACCGCCGGGATCTTTTTGCCCAGGGTCAACAGGTGCTGCCATAAGCCCACGGCGCGCAGGTTGGATTCGCGCATTGGACCGTTCCAGATTTCCAGGCAGTCAAATGGCAGGGAGTTCATGTCGTATTTAAAACCGCTGCCCTCATCCAATGGATGGTTGACAACGATCAACGCTCCGCGGCTTTGCGCCTGATTGAAACGTTCGGTTACTTCCCCGGCGATGTTTGAAATGAAGGCGCCGTCATAAGGCTTATCCACTCCCAGGAAATTGGCGTGCCCCAGGTAATGCGTCCATTCCACACCCTGGATTATGGTGAGCCCGGCGATTTGAGGCAGGCTGTTGGCACTCACGAGTTGATTGTGGTCGGTCACCGCGATAAAATCCAGTCCGTGGCGTACAGCGTGCCAGCCAAGTTCGGAGGCGGTTAAAACCCCGTCGGATGCCACTGTGTGGGTGTGCAGATCGCCCTTGAGCAGGCGCAGATGCTTTTTGGTAAACGAGATCACGTAGGTTACGGTCACTCCCTCAGGCGCAACCTTATAAGCGCCGACAATGATTTGCCATTCGCCGGCAACGAGGGCGCAGGGGGTGTACCCCGGGGTGGCAGTTGTGGCGCTAAGGGATATTTCGGTTTTGTCCGAGCCCGAAGCCCCGATCTGGGTGCCATCCGGCGCGATGAGCCCGAGGTCGATGATATTCCCCTCCTGGCGCGCCACGAAACTGCCCGATTCGAGATTATTCGCCGTTTCATGATGGCGTTCGTAGCTGTAGCGCAGGGTCAACTGTTCAGTATCAGGGGGCATAGTAAAGGGTACGGTAAAATAGCTCCCCTGCTTATCAAAGTGGATGAAGATTTCTTTTTTTAAGGTTTCATTCATGGCAATTCACTTTCGATGTGAGGTATCAATCAGGCTAAAACCGATGCCAGGAAGCGGCGCAATTGGGCGTCCCAGAAGAGCCATTCGTGCCCGGCGTCTTCCTCGTGGAAATCCACAGGCACTCCCAGGGCAGCGCAGTCCGCCCGGAAAAGTTGGTTCAGCGGGTAGAGTTCATCCTGGCGACCACATGCCATAAACAGGCGGGGCAGGTTAGCCTTGCGCTTGACTGCATCTGCCAGCCACTGCGCCGGATCGTGTTCACCGCCGGATAAGTGGTTCAGGTCGCCGAAAACTGTTGAAAATTCCTTTGTGCGCGGGTCATCGGGGTTTGAGCGCATGAATTTTACAGATAAGAATCCGGAAAAACTTGCCGCAGCAAAAAAACGCTCGGGGTGCAGGAGGGCTGCCTTGAAAGCGCCGTAGCCCCCCATGGATAAACCGGCGATAAGTGTGTTTTCCCGGTTGGGAGATAAACCAAACACATCGGAGAGGTAGCGCGGCAATTCTTCCATCAGGTAAGTGAAGTATTGCTGACCGTTGGGGAGATCGATGTAGAAACTACGCCCTACGGAGGGCATCACCACCACCAGTCCGTACATCCTCGCCAGGGTTTCAACGGTGGAATAGCGCTGCCAGGCGCTGCCATCGTCACTCAACCC
>CAZSGL010000134.1:0-5035 GCA_964606265.1 uncultured Anaerolinea sp.
CCAAGAAGTGGTAAAAGCAACCCTCCCAGGTTGAAGCCAGTGGTGTGAGCAATCAGTAAAAGAGTGCCTTGCTTTTCCTGCATGGCTTCTTCCATCATCTGCTGGAATTGAGGAGTCAGGCTCACCAGCTGGCGTACATCCTCCGGACGGTTAAGGAAATGGTAAAAATCATACACTGCCCTTGCCTGGTTGTAATAGACACAGCGCACCACCTGCCTCAGTCTGCGCGGGCTGATCTTGCCGTCGTGCGCCATCCATTGGTTAAGCCGCACCGCGCGGTGACCCGGGCTCATCACATCGTTGGCTGCCATATGCCCGAGCATATCCGCCAGGGGATACCCGATGAAGCGCGGCAGCTGGCTGACGAGGTAACTGAGCGCTGTGCCAAAAGAATCAGATTTCCAGAAGGGTGTGGTCATTAATGTTTCTCTCCGCATATTGTAACTCATTCATCATATTGCTTGTTTTTAGCTCACATTCTTCTGATTTTCCGGGGTCTTTGGTAACCATTTCTTTGTTCAAGGGTTAAACATATGCTTATGATAGAATTCCGTTGCAGCCTTTCTGCAACCATCCCATTTGTTGGAGTATAAAATGGCTCAATCAACCGTGCTAGACAGCAGTACAAAACGCGCCCGCCGGGCGTGGTATTTTTATGATTTTGGCAATTCCGCCTATGCAGCCGTGGTGCTGCTGGCAGTTTATTCGGTTTACTTTTCCAGCGTGGTGGTTGACCATGTAAAGGGTCCTTCCTTATGGAACCTGGCAGTGGGCATCGCCGCCGTCACGGTGGCAGTTCTCTCCCCCGTCCTCGGAACCATCGCTGATTTCTCTCGCGCCAAGAAGAAACTTTTATTCATCTTCACTGTGATGGCGGTTATCTTTACCGGCATGCTCTTCTTCGTGCAGGCAGGGGATGTCTTCACCGGTATGCTTTTCTTCATCCTGGCGGAGATCGGTTACCGTGCCGCGCAGGTCTTCTACGATTCTCTCCTGGTGGATATCTCCACCCCCGAAACGATCGGTAATATTTCCGGCAAGGGTTGGGCCATGGGCATGCTTGGCGGCATCGCTTGTTTGATCCTCGTGCTCATTCCCATCCAATTGGTTGGCGGACCGCTCATGGCGCGTGTGGCTTTCCTCATCACCGCGGTCTTTTACGCAGTCTCCTCCATCCCCATGTTTCTTCATGTAAAACAGATCAACGAGCCCGAAATTCTGCCCGCGGGAGAAAGCACCATTGCGCACGCATTCAAAAAACTCGGCGCCACCTTCCGCGATGTCAAACGCTATAAGGAATTCATCAAGTATGCGGTTTCATTCCTCATCTACAATGACGGCATCATGATGTTAATGGATAACGCCGCCATCATTGCCGCCATCCTCTACGGTTTTGAGACCTCCGAGTTGATCATCCTCATCATCATCCTGCAGGTGGCGGGAGCCGGTGGTGCCTTCCTCTTTGGCAAGATCTCCAATAACAAGAGCAGCAAACAGGCCA
The DNA here is from genome assembly GCA_964606265.1 of uncultured Anaerolinea sp. Classification (GTDB taxonomy): domain Bacteria; phylum Chloroflexota; class Anaerolineae; order Anaerolineales; family Anaerolineaceae; genus UBA6107. Next base: position 1,502 of record CAZSGL010000134.1, read on the forward strand.
TCATTTACTCGCTCATCATGCTCACACTTGTCGTTGCATGTTTGTTCATCTTCAAAGACAAGGTTCTTTTCTACGTGATCGGCGCGCTCGCGGGTTTCTCGCTTTCCGGTGTCCAGGCGGTCAGCCGCACCATGGTCAGCCAGCTTGCCCCCCACGAAAAAACTGCCGAATTCTACGGTTTTCTCTCCGTTGCCGGGCGTACCTCCACCTTTGTTGGACCAGTGGTCTTTGGCTCTGTCTATGCCGCCATGATCAATTACTACACCAACCGGGGGTTCACTGAAGCCTTGACCAAGTCCAACGCCATGTATTGGGCAATCGGATCGATTGTCGTCTTCCTGTTGATCGGTCTCTTCTTCCTGGTCTTCGTTAAAAAGGTAACCCCCAAGGAACCGCTCATTTTTGAATAGAAACTCCCGACCCCGCCAGTCAAGCTTCTGGCGGGGTTTTTTTTGAAAGGTATAATTATTCTTATGACACGAGAAATAAAATACCCTCGCCGCCAATTCATCCGCCAGGTATTGAAAGGCGGCATCGCCGTCGCTTTTAGCGCGCTCGCCAGGTTTGAGCTCGAAGGACAGGAGAACATCCCCGCCAAAGGTCCTCTCCTGGTGGTTGCCAATCACTTTCACTTTTTGGATCCCTTAACCCTCATCCATACCCTGCCCTGGCCGATCGAATTTGTGGGCGGCGCGCAGACTCCCAACGCGCCAAAAACCGTCAGCTGGTTCTCCAGGTTGTTCGGGGTCATCCCCACCTACCGCGGTACCGGGTCGCGCGAGACCCTGCAGGGCGCAGAATCGATCCTCAAGCAGAACGGCATCCTTTCCATCTTCCCTGAAGGCGGCAGTTGGGCGCATGTCCTCCGTCCCGCTCGCCCCGGCACTGCCTTCCTTGCCTGGCGTACAAACGCGTGCATCCTCCCCATCGGCATTGACGGCCTGCCCGGCTTCTTCAAGAACATCCGTTTCGGCAGGCGTGTTCCAGTCCGTTTGAAATTTGGCAAGCCTTTCGGACCGCTCACCGGAGATAATGGTCCCCGCCCCAGCCGCGAAAACCTGGATGAGATGGGACACCGCATCATGCGCGAGATCGCCGTTCTCCTTCCCGAAGACCGCCGCGGTTATTACTCCACAGACGCCGCCATCCGCGAAGCCGCCCGCGGTACTGAGATCTACCCCTGGGAGAATGTGGCAGAGGTATAGCAAGTTATCATCCCATACCGGTCGCGTTGACCGGTTTTTTGTTTAAGCTTTGCCTGGAGTAGCCATGAACTTGAACGCCTTCTTCATCCTCACCTCCTGCTGCCTGGTGCTCACCTCGTGTGCTCAGCCCACCCTTGAGACCATCCCCACCGTCGCTGTCACGGCGGTCAGTACAGCAAATATCCAGCGCTTCCCCACTTCTACACCCACCATAACCCCCACTCCCGTTCCGACCCCCGGTGATACCCTGTACCAGTTGGATGGCATTTCGTTTGTTGTGCCGGCGTGCATGGCACTGCGCCCTACCGTCGAGACCATCCCCGCAGCCCCCCTCGACCCGGACGGCGGCCCGATGATGTTCTACCCTGAACATCGCCAGGTGACCTTCGGCGGTTATCCCCTTGAAGACAGCTATTTCGAACCTCTCCTGCGCGTTTTCCCTGTGGAGGAATTTACCTCCATGTCGGAACTCACCGCCGGCAGCGTAGCCCGCATGCAGGAACTTCTTGAGTTGCAGTTGCTGGAGGAAGGGGGTTCCATTCCGCTGCTGCCGGGTTACAACATGACCCAGGTCTTCACCGCCCAGGTGCGCTTCATCAATTTTAAGAACGGCAGCGGGTTGCGCTGGCTTACCGAACTTGCCCAGTATTCCGCTCCGGTCAACAACCGCGACCTGTTTTACTCCTTCCAGGGGCTCACCCGTGACGGCCGGTATTGGGTCTCGGTCATGCTGCCGGTGAACGCCGCCTACCTGCAGGAAGATCCAGACTCCGTGGAAGTACCCCCGGGCGGATTGACTCACCCCGCTGCCGGCAGCCCCGGTATCGAGGAGGGACTCAAAGAGTACTACCGCCTCCTTCTGACCATTTTGAATAACACGCCGGATGCCGGCTTCACCCCTGCCCTCGACTGCCTGGATAATCTGGTGACGTCGATAACCGTTGGGCAATAAACCATTCATAAAACTACCCGGAACTTTATGTGTTGTTAATTCGTTATTAAGCTATCATAGACATAATCAGTCTAATCAATGGAGGGATTAATGAAAAAAATCGTCGTCCTTGCAATTTTGTGCCTGCTGTTGATCTCCTGCAGCCTGCCTTTCACCATCAACTGGAACACTCCCACTCCCGGACCGGATGTGGATACCCCAGTGATTACGGATACTCCTGCTGTTACCGAAGCCCCGGTTACACCCACCGACACAGTATCCGCTCCGCCTTTGTTTGCCGGCACTGAGTACAACCTGGGCGGGGTTTATATGGTGGTGCCCGAGTGCCTGGCTGTTGTCCCTTCGGGGGTCATCATCCCCGGTGTGCCGTATGATGCCATGAACGGTCCAATGGAGTATTATCCCCAGCACCGCATGATCACCTTCTCCGGCTACCCGCTCGCGGGTAAGTTCTTCGATCCAATGATCAGGGTCTACCCGGTGGCTGAATTCGCTGCCATGAATGCGGTCATCGCTGACCGTGTAACGGCAATGGGCAGCCTGCTCGCGGCACCCGTGGCTGCTCCGGCTGTGGATATCCCCTTCCTCCCGCTTTTTAATGCTGCGCAGGTTTTCCGCGCCAAGGTCGGCTACATCCCCTTCCAGAACGGACAGGGAGTACGCTTCCTGACGGAATATGCGCAGTACTACGCGCCGGTCAACAACCAGGATCTCTTTTACACCTACCAGGGATTAACCTCCGACGGTGATTACTGGGTCTCCGCCATCTTCCCGGTTAACGCGGCTTTCCTTCAGTCCAAACCCGACTCCACCGATGTGCCCCCTGGCGGTATTGCCATCCCATCCATGAGCTCGCCCACCTTTGAGGCTGACATGGAAACGTATTACAACACCATGCGCCCTCTGCTGGAAGGCACCGCCGTCAACGCCTTTACACCCGGACTCGACTGCCTCGACCTCTACATGCAATCTCTGCAGATCAGCGACTGATTAGAATGTAAATCCTAAAAACAAGGCCTGCGGGTCTTGTTTTTGGTTGTAATGGGGAACATCTATAAATATTATTGTCATTGCGAGGGTGGTTTTCCCGAAGCAATCCCCAAGTAGGGCTGAATGCTCCCGTACTTAGCAACCCGAGAGGTTTTTGCAAGAAAAATGAATCGCCCCCAATGTTCCTCACGCAAATAACCCGTGTGTCCGCCAATAACCACTTGCTCCAAATCCCTCTGCGATTAATAAAACTCCCGGTATCTTTTGCCCTTGGATACCGGGAGTCTGCACTAAAATGATCTTGTAGGGGCATAGTCGAGCTCGTTGCACTCCGAGCGTACTCTGCGAGTCCTGTGGACGAGCGTACTCTGCGAGTCCTGTGGACGA
>CAZSGL010000134.1:5135-6191 GCA_964606265.1 uncultured Anaerolinea sp.
TACTCTGCGAGTCCTGTGGACGAGCATAGTCTGCGAGTGGGACAGATCTTTCTTGTCATTGCGAGGGTGGTTTTCCCGAAGCAATCACCAAGGAGCGGTAGGGTGAGTTCCTAATCCACCATTTCTTAAAAACTCTTTGCTTTCATTAATTAGCCAATCAGCGGGTAGGATGCGCTCCGCGGTTGTTCCACCGCCGAACGTTTTTCGCGGTCTCGCGATTTTCGCGTCCTGTGGGTTGTGCCCCCGAATATCGCGGTTTGTGCATCCCGATTGACTTTATCGGGAAAACGAGAGGGGTGTGAGAGAGGTTGGCGCACCAATAATTCGTGTAGAAGAAAAACCCCCAAATACTTGCCAATTTGGCAGGTATTTGCCTTTTAATTCGCCAAACAGGCAAGTTGTATTTCCAGCCTTTTGTGCAACAATTAGATTGTAATCCTTTGCATGTACCTCTAATTCCCTTCTCGCCATTCGAATTGAATCTTTTTGTTTCCTTGAAACAATTCGAAGATATCCCCCCACGTTTCCAAAGGAGTAGAAGGCCAATACGATTAAATTTATGCAAAAATCAAAAGGGGTTATCGATTCCGCCAAAAAAGGTTGGAGGTGAGGCGAATTGTTTTATTTGTTTCTAGCGATCTTTGCACCCCTGAGCAGAATGTGCGAATGGGGCATTTCCTGAACTAAAAACAAATACCAGCCCTGGTTGAGCAGTCGATTTTTGGTGATTGCTTCGCACAAAACGCTCGCAATGACAATATGAACTTGCTCGGTTTTTTACGGCTCTCGACTCTCGATTCACGAATCTCAACTCACTATTCTCGTTTACAATATGATAATAATCTGGTGCCAAATGAAGTATTGTCCCTTGAATAAAACCTTTTTCACTTTTGGAGGTTAGGTATGAAAAATCAATCCAGGCGGGTATTTTTGCGCAATTTGACAATGGGCGCTGCAACCCTGGCTGCTCAACCATTATTAGCGTCTTGCAATGTAAAACCCGGGGCAACAACTCCCGCTCCAACTGAACCACAGTCGCAAACAGAGGAAGCGCCA
>CAZSGL010000135.1:0-6160 GCA_964606265.1 uncultured Anaerolinea sp.
CAAACGCTGCTGCGGTTTACCCGGAACTGGTGGCACACGGGGTCATCCCGGATGTTGTGACTGACCAGACCTCTGCGCATGATGTGATGAGCTATATTCCGACAGGGCTTTCCATGCAGCAAGCAGAAGCACTGCGCATCAATGACCCGGATAGTTACCGCGAACGCTCGATGGACTCGATGGCAGCCCATGTGCGCGCCATGCTGGAAATGAAGAAACACGGGGCAGAGGTATTCGATTATGGCAATAACCTGCGCCAACGTGCTTTTGACCGCGGCGTAACGAACGCTTTTGATTTTCCCGGTTTTGTGCCGGCGTATATCCGACCCCTGTTTTGCGAAGGCAAAGGACCATTCCGATGGGTGGCGCTATCGGGTGACTCTGAAGACATTTACCGCACAGATGAAGCCGTGGCAGAATTATTCCCTGAAGATGACCACCTGCAGCGCTGGTTGAAACTGGCGCGGGAGAAAGTTCCCTTCCAGGGATTACCCTCGCGCATCTGCTGGCTCGGCTATGGCGACCGTGCCAAGGCTGGTTTGAAATTCAACGAAATGGTGGCAAAAGGAGTCCTTAAAGCGCCAATTGTTATCGGACGTGACCACCTGGACGCTGGTTCCGTGGCATCTCCCAACCGCGAAACCGAAGGGATGTTGGATGGTACGGACGCGGTGAGTGATTGGCCGATCTTAAATGCGCTCATCAACACAGCCAACGGCGCTACCTGGGTGTCATTTCACCACGGCGGCGGAGTTGGCATTGGTTACAGTCAGCACGCTGGTATGGTGATCGTGGCAGATGGAACACCCGAAGCCGCGGTACGCCTGGAGCGTGTGCTCACCTCCGACCCGGGGATGGGTGTCATCCGCCATGTGGACGCGGGATATCAAGAAGCAATTGCAGCAGCCAAAAAACATCACATCCAGGTACCCATGATGGGTAAGAAATAATCATGAAGAATTCACGTCTATCAGGGTTCATCATTTTTATCATCCTCGGGATCGGCATTGGCCTGGTCTATGGATGGTTGATAAGCCCTGCCGACGCGAAGAACACAACCCTCTCCTCCATGCGGGCAGATTACAAGGCGGATTACGTACTCATGATCAGTGAAGTATATGCCTCTGACCTGGATATTGAGATCGCAATCGATTTATTGGAGGATGTGTCTCCAAAGGATCCTCTCGCGGCAGTGCAGAACGCGCTGCTGGTTGGGCAGCAGTTTGGCTACTCTGAAGTTGAAATGCGCTCGCTGGCCAACCTGGAATTAGCACTGCGGGATACCCTGGTTCAGGCGCAACCATGAACCAGAAACGTGGTCAATGGCACCTGTTAACAGGCCTGATCCTGGGGATCGTGTTGGGTGTAATTTTCTCTGTGTTCATCGTTCCAGTGCGCTACATTGATACAGAACCCCAGACCCTGCGGTTTTACGACCGCGAACGCTACCGTTCACTGGTGGCACGTGCTTACTTGGTGGAGGCGGATACCAGCAGGGCATTGGCCCGCATTAATCTCTTGAAAGACGGCAATGCCGCCCCCGCACTGATCTCGCAGGCGCAAAACATGCTGGCAGCCAACGGGGATGAATTAACCGCAAGCGGACTGGCACTCCTGGGAGTGGCTGTCAATCAGCCTTCCCTGCGCATTACTGCCATACCCACGGCGGTGGTGACCCCACGACCAACCGCTACTTCAGTTACAGCTACGCCAAAAGCCACTGTAGTTACACCCACGACCCAGCCAACGCTGGGAAATACTGCTGAACCTGCAGCCACACGTACACCGGCTGCCACCTTTACACCCAGACCATCTTCAACACTGCAGCCAACCCTGGGAGCCTTGTTTGTACTGGTGGAACAGAAACCAGTATGTGAGCCCTTGCCGGCGATCCCATTAATTGAAATCGAAGTGAGGGATGCTGCCGGAAAACCATTGGCCGGGGTGAAGATACAGATTTCCCAGTTGAACGGTGGTTCAGAGACTTTCTATACCGGCCTTTACCCGGAGATTAACGCGGGTTATGCCAATTATGTGATGTCCACAGGCATGGAATACGCGCTGCGAGTGGGGGAAGCCGGTCAGTTGATTTCCGGTTTATTGATCCCCTCCTGTGAGACTGGTTCCTCCGCAACCTCCCCCGGCAGCCTTTACCTGCTCTTCCAACAGCCATAAAAAAATCCCGACCAAAAATGGTCGGGATTAATTATTTAAATTTGTTCGCCTCAAGGCATGGGGTTGCTGTTTGCCCAATCGCTTCCGAGTGTCACTGTAATATCTGAATTTCCATTGGGATCATATTGATTGTAAATACGATTATTGGGGATTCCCCCCATGATCGAGGAGAGATACGCCAGGGTATAAGGCGTGGCGTTGTGCACCACAATGGTGGTGTATGTGGAGTCTTCAGACGAATTGCCAGTGGAAACCACATTCAAGCCTTGTGTGATCAGGTATGCAGAAGTTACGTCTGCCAGCCCGCCAGAGGAAGTGCCATTGAGGACTTCAATGCGGGCATTTTCCGCCTTTGCCAGGGCGAGGGGGTCTCCGCTGACATCCTGACCGGTTTGGGTGGAAATGGTTATCGGCGCTGAGGCTGTGCTGCCTTGCACAAATATTTCATCACGCAACAGGCGGATCCTGTCCATAAATGGGCGCAGCACATATTGTTCGCCGCTTTCCGTCATGATCATTTCAGGTGAGGCATGGTCATAAGTAATGTTGTAGGTTTTGAAATTGGACTGGGGAATTTGCACGAACAGGAGACCCAATTGGATGGCCTGCCCGAGCGTCATGTTGGTTTGCACTCCTGAGGATAACTCCTGGTACAGCGCGGGTGCTCGCGAGATCAGTTTAGGCATCATGTTTTCTTTTACGATCTTCTGCCAGATGGCGTTAACTACTTCCATTTGACGACCACCACGGTCAATATCACCACCCGCAGAAGAACGGGATCGGGCGTATTCGAGCGCATAATTTCCCGGCATCACCACAAACCCGGGTTCAAGCCAAAACGGTTTTCCATTGTGGTTGGGGTCCATTAACATGCGTTCTTTAACTTCAATGGGAACGCCGCCAATCTCGTCCACCAGCCGAACGAAGGTGTTGAAATCCACCCGGGCGTAAAAATTGATGGGTACCCCCAGGAATTCTTCCACGGTTTGCATGGCAAGCCCTGCGCCGCCGACTCCGGGGAGATTATCCACCTCGCCCCACCAGTAAGCCTTATTGATCTTGTTGTAATCGTGCCCTGGCACATTCACCCACAGGTCGCGGCGGATGGAAAGCGCACCCAGGGACTTGGTCATCGGGTCAATCGTAATGAGGATCATCGTGTCTGACATGTTCGGGCCTGGCTCTTTGATTGCCCGTTCTTCGGTGTAATCCAGTCCTAAAAGGAGAATGTTAATGCGGCTCTTACCATCCCAGGTTGCAGCAGCAGGCGCGTTGGAGGTTTGCAGGGATGATCCGGGAGTGGTGGAGGAGTTTGCAGGTGGTGCGTTGCTTGAAGTCACCGGTGCGCCGGGGAGTGAGGTAAGCGACCAGCTCTTAACCAGGTCGTAGACGAATTTTCCAGCCACAATGGCCAATATTATCCCAATCACAGCAAATGCCGCCAGGAGAATCCTGCCGGTTCTATCGATGGATGGTTTGTTTTTTCTTGCGTGGGCCATGGAGCGGTTGGTGGTCTGATTCATAGGTTTATTTTGGACCTTTATCGTTTGAGATATGTACCATGCGTGGTAGGTTGCAAGAATGAGGCCAAGGGCCTTGGGAAATTATATCATCTCAAGCGGGATATGGCGGGGGGACCGGTAAGTCAGATACGCCGGTTGTTTTCCATTTATCGCCTTCGGCGATGAGCATCACGGGGATATCTTCGACAATGGGATATTTTCTCTCGCAATCCGAACATACCAACCAGGCTTCCCGTGTTCGCTTCAATAAACCTTTGCCTTCTTTCACACACACCGGGCAGCGCAAAATCTCGAGCAAGTCAGCATTCACCATAATCCCAACTCCTGTTCAGGTTTCTTTAATTTATTTTACCACCAGCAGGATCAGGGAGTTGCCGTGGACGTGGGGATCTCTGTTCCCGGACCGTATTCATAAACATCGCCCCAGGCTTGATATCGCGTATAAAACGCGTCATTATAAAGAACAACACCATTTAAGGTTACTGTGCGTGTTACGGTCACTGTGGCGCCATCCACCGCCCAGTCCACCTGTTTCTTGGTACCTTCGGGCAGATCGGGGTTTTCGCGATACACCGGATCCGGTGATTCAGTGATGTTGGTAAGCCCGGTGGAGGAGGAGGTGACCACGCGTCCATCCTCGGTTGAGTAAAATTTCCACTCGAGCGCGTAGCTGCTGGGATAAATGTAAGTTTCCATAAGCAGCCAGTGCGGGGTATCGTTCTTGAATTTAAAATCCACAATGGGTACGAAGACAGTGGCATCCAAACCCGCCAGGTCTTTGTCGCGACCGGAGGCAGTTTGCTCATAATAGCCAACACGATAAGCGTGCGAGTGGCGTTCCAGTATTTGATAACCTGCGTAATAGGCTGTCCGGAAAAGGGCTGTGCTCACCTGGCAAACACCGCCGCCAACACCCTTGATGGTCTGATCACCAAGGATGATCATGGCTTCAGCATAACCGTTATCCAGGCTGATATCCCCAAGCACTTCTGCCATGGAGAGGGTTTCTCCAGGAGCGATGAGCAATCCGTGAAACTGCCCGGAGGCGATGCGGATGTTTTGAACACGGTCGGTAGTGGAACCACGGAAGTAAGTTGTGCGGGATTCGATCAGTTCTGTAATGCCCAATTCTGCGGCAGTGGTTTTATCCGTGACCGGTGGGTTGGCGACATCAAAGGCAAGGTCCGCATTGTGTGATCCGGATTGGATCGCGGTGTTGATGGCGGACACCGAACTCTCAAGATTAAGGGTGCGTCCGATGGTTGCAGACTGAAGCAGATCCAACTGCCTGGTTTCATCGTTGAAAATAAAACGGGCGTTCTCGGGTGATGTGTTCAGGTTATTCTGGATGGAGTTAAGGTACGCGGTCATTAACGCCTGGTTGACCGCAACCTGGTAAGACGTGCCGCTGCCATTGGTGACCCTTTCAAAGGTCAACAGTTGCGCCAGAGATGCGGGTTGGATCTGGATCGGCTCATTGTTATTCGAGCCCTGGGGTACAGCCAGGGTGAAGGGTTGACTCAGGATATTACGCGCCTGCTCGCCCTGGATGGAAGCATCCAGGATGACAGGATCAGATTGGACTACCGATAGCTGCACAACACCATCCTGCATGGTCTGCACCTGGCGGGTGATGGATTCAAGCGAGGCGGCGTAATCCAACTGGCGGCCGGGCTGACCCTGGTTGACGATGACGTCAGTTCCCTGTAACCCGAGGCTGGCTTCACGCAGGGGTTGGTTGATGTGTACTGCCACTTGATTAAGGAAAGAAATGGCCGCCTTTTGATCATAGATGAATGTAGGAAAGACCTCGGTACCCTCGTTAAGAGAAGTAAAACGCTGTAGAAGGATGGAGTCGATTGAACCACGCCGCCCAACTGCAAAGGCGCTTTTAGCGGAGGCAATGGGGTCAAGGTACACACCGAGCTGCACAGGCGCTGCCGCCCAGGATTTTTCGCTTGCGAGCAGCAATACGTTGCCGGTTTCAGTGAATCGGATGGATTTGGCGATCTCGCTGGTAGCCTCGGCGAGTGAAAGACCCCCGAGTTGAACGCCATTCATGCTCACGCCGGGTAAAACACGGTTGGAATACACGGCTGAAAAGATCAGGTTAACGACCATAAGGAGCACCAGAAGAAGGATCAGCCCTGCCGCAAAGGCAAGCAAGATCCTGGTGACTAATGAAGGAGGAGTAGAGTAAGCCGTATTCATAATATCCGATTATAACACCCGTAATAATCGCATTCAGGCATAAGACCTGTAAACGAACGGAAAAGTTCCCGGTTTGGGGCGGAATAACCTCTGATTAACCAGTTTCAATATTGGTACCGATTTACCCTTGACAGATGCTATTGCGAGGTTATAATTTGCCCTCGTTGCGCAAAACACAGCGCAAGATCTTGCTCAGAGTAGCAGATCTTTGATAACCCAATACCAGACTTAGAGCAATTCTCCCGCGAAGA
>CAZSGL010000136.1:0-6058 GCA_964606265.1 uncultured Anaerolinea sp.
ACCCTACACTCGATAACAAACTTGCTCGCATGATCGCTCAAAACAACGTCCTTGTCGACGCCACGAAAGCACAGACTGACAAGTTAGGCTCGATAAATACGATTCTGCAAATCTTCCTGGTAATCGTGATTATCGGAGTGATAATTTCGGCGTGTGGTGCATTAATAAATTAACCCCATGCCCCTCTATTATCGCCATAAGCAAGACGTTAAGGCTATCCTGATTCTTTCCGGGGTGGTCATTGGAGTGTCCGTGATCGGGGTCATTATTGCCCGGATTCTTGGATACTAGGCTGTGAACACGCAGCAGCCTTTTCAACCAGGCGTCAAAGTCATTGCATACGTGCGCTACTCAGGTGGGGTGGAGCAGGGGCTCAAGGACAGATCCGCCACGGAACAGACGCGCGAAATCCAGCAATTCTGTGACAATAACAACCTCAATCTCCACCGCGTCTTTGAGGACGCGGGAATATCAGGAACCTCGCTAAAAGGACGCATTGCCTTTTTCGACATGATAACGCTGCTCAAATCCAAGCCCAAGCCGGATATCGCCGGGGTGGTGGTTTGGTCATTGTCCCGTTTTGCCAGGGACTTGAATACAGCTCAATTCTATAAAGCTGACCTCAGACGCCGGGGTTATGTCATTTACAGCCTCACCGAACCCCTTGAAGCGGATGCAACCGGGATCTTGTTTGAGACACTGGTCGATTGGAAGAACCAGTTATTCAGTGAAGAAACGGGTGCACACGTGATCCGCAGCCTTCATGCAAATTTTGAACTATTCAAGGTTCTGCCGGGCTTGCCACCACGCGGGATGATGCGCATTCCCGTGGAATTACCACCCAAAAAAGACGGGTCAAAACGCATCGGTCACCGTTGGGAGCTGGACCCGGTTACAGCTCCCTTGATCCGGCGCGCGTTTGTGATGAAGGCGGAAGGAGCTCCCAATTTCGAGATCAAGAAAATACTCCCTTTCTACAAAAGCGATTCCTCTCTTTTTGACTTGTTCAAGAGGCAGATTTATTTCGGCTCCATGACCTATGGCGGGATCACTATGGCTGATTACTGCCAACCCCTCATTACCCGCGAGCTGTGGGATAAGGTACAGGAGGTGTGTATGAAAGAGAAGCGCCAAACCACAAGAGCTGGTAAATTCTCTACGGCCAACATCAGGCTTCTATCCGGGTTACTCATTTGCCCGGTATGCTCAAAAAAGCTGTTCGTGTGCCGGCGCACGACAAAGGGCAGGGAGTATTCAAGTTACCGCTGCAGCTCCTGCTCAGGTCAAACCTATCCCTGCGGCAAGGTCGAGTCCGCGGTTATGGACCGGGCGCAGAATGAAATCCTGTTTGACCAGAATATCAATAACATGATCGCCCTATACGAGGCAGACCTGAAGAAGGCGAAAACTGGTAAAAAGGGCAAAGCGCTGGATTATTCCGCTCAGTTGATCACGGTAACGGCAAAGATTGAGCGCGTTGCTGAGGCAATCGCGGAAATGGGTGCCAGTGAACCTCTCCGGAAGAAACTGGAAGATTTGCAGATGCAGCAGCAGCTTATCCGGGAAAAGCAGTCTGAGCACCTGTCATTCATTGCCACCGGCGATCATTTGATCAAAAGTTTTCATGAGCAAAGCCATACCATCCTGGACATACTTAAAGACAAAAACGCGCCCCTCGATGTTCATAGGGACGCGCTGATGCTGTTTATCAAAGAGATTATACCTACCAGTAAAACAACTGCTCTGATCCGTTACCACTTACCCAGCGGCAATCTGCGTAACCCGGATACACCGGCTGGTGGTGGTTGTGCGTCGAACAGTGTGCCTCCACGGAGATTCGAACTCCGGTTTTAGCCTTGAAAGGGCTGCGTCCTGGTCCCCTAGACGATGGAGGCGTTAACGAGCGAAATTCTACCATTGCCTGGAAATTTGGTCAAGGAAATCACTTGAAAGACAATGAATTACTCTGTTGCCAAGTCTTCTGGCTTTCTATTCAGACCATATACCCTGGTAATCGGAAAGACACACAGAATGCCCGTGTTGGGTTGATCCAAGTCTCCAACTACTGCCTCCGTCGCCTTGACTACTTTTTCGACCATTTCTTCGTTTTCCACTATGGAAAACAGCGTTCTATTGAGGATTTCTTCATCACCGAGAAGGTCTTCCAGGCTCGGTATGAGGGGGATATCATCCCGCAAAGCGTTACTTTCCTCAAGTCTGCGGAGCCCAGTGCTCCCTAAGATAGTAATTCCCAGAACGCCGGATTCCTTCCACGCAACTAAAACATCAGAGAGTAAACCTGCATCGTGAAGTACAAACCAAACCATTGAACTCATGATTTCTCCTCTTTTGGCGAAATTTCCAATGGAGTTTCGATTGGGGGACTTGATTTTTTATGGTGAAAGGCTATGCGTAACAATGGGGGAGTGATCAAAGTAGTGATCAGGATCATCCCAACAATTGCGCTGAATAAATTGTTCGTCAGATAGCCACTGTCATAACCAATTTTGGCAATAATCAACCCGACTTCACCTCGTGACACCATGCCAATACCAATTTGTAAGGATTCACGGAAACTAAATTTTGAGAGCAAGGCGCCTGCTCCGGAGCCGATAACTTTACCCAGGATTGCCAAAATCGTGATGACCAGCATTATCCAAATGGATGATGAATCAACGGTTCGCAGATCCACACCTAAACCAATACTCACGAAGAAAATGGGCACAAACAGGGCATAAGCCAGGCTGTGAAAACCAGTCTCTATTTTGTTTTTTTCCGGTGTGCGGGCGAACATCAGCCCAGCGAGGAATGCACCTGTAATCGCTGCCATACCACCCACCAGTTCAGCAGCAGCGCCAAATAAAAGCATTACCACAACAGCAAGAGTGGTTATTCCCTGGCTGATTGAGCGTTTCTGGGTAATCCGTACAATGAAAGGCAATACCCAAAAGCCAACAACGGTGGAAACACCGAGGAATAAAACCATTTTGCCGATGGCGATCAGAATTCCTGTCAAACCTGTGCTTCCAGAAAGGACTGCGAGGAAAATGGATAACAAGAGGAGTACCAGGACATCATCGAAAACTGCAGCTCCTAGCAAGCCGTAGCCAACCCGGCTGCGGATCACTTTCAACTCAATCAAGACCTGCGCAGAAATGGAGACTGAAGTTGCGCCAAGGGTTAGCCCGAGGAAAAGTGCATGATTCAAATCCATCCCGACTAACTCACCAAAACCTAACCCCAACCCTACAGGGAGTAAAACCCCGAGTATGCCCGCATACGCGGCGACTTTAGCGCTTTTTAAAAGATCAGAAAGATGCAGCTCCAAACCTGCCAGGAACATCAACAACAATACACCAAACTCGCCCATCAGGTTGATGACTTCATGGAGGTGTGTATCGCTGACAAACGAGAATCCCATCATATCGAGTAGAGAAGGTCCAAGCAGTACGCCAACAAGAATCTCACCAAAAACTGAAGGCTGGTTAATTCGCGTACTCAGATATCCGGCGGCTTTTGCTGCGACAAGAATGATTGCGATTAAGAGTGCCAGTTGTAAGAAGGAAGCCAATGTTTCACCTGAAAAATGAATTTTTAAAAATATAACATGCTTTATGGATTTCTCGTCTTAAAAACAATCGTGTATACTAAGGATAAATACCCAATATTGCGAGGAAAAAATGACATTTGAAGCAGAAAAGAATCGCTGGGAAGAGCAGGTTGCCAAACCGTGCGTCGAAAAATTTAAAGAACGCAAAGCGGAGTTTTCAAGTCCCTCTGGAATTCCATTACCCAGGGTGGCAACCCCCAGTGAGACTGATTATCTTGAGAAATCGGGTTTCCCCGGTGAATATCCGTTCACCCGCGGTGTGCAGCCCACCATGTACCGCAGCCGTTTTTGGACGATGAGGCAGTATGCGGGTTTTGCATCAGCGCAGGAATCTAACAAGCGTTACCGTTACTTGTTGGAGCAGGGCCAAACCGGATTGTCCGTGGCTTTTGATCTGCCAACCCAGATTGGTTATGATGCTGATGATCCAATGTCCTTGGGAGAAGTAGGGAAGGTCGGCGTTTCCATCTCGACCTTAAAGGATATGGAAATCCTTTTTGACCAAATCCCGCTGGATAAAGTTTCGACAAGCATGACGATTAATTCTCCAGCAGCAGTTCTGTTGGCGATGTACATTGCCCTTGGAAAACGACAGGGTGTTAGCCCAAAACAACTTCGCGGGACAATACAAAACGACATCCTTAAAGAGTATGTGGCGAGAGGAACGTACATCTACCCACCGAAACCTTCCTTGCGTCTGATTACGGATATCTTCCAGTATTGCGAAATGGAAGTGCCCAACTGGAACACCATCAGCATATCCGGCTACCATATTCGCGAAGCGGGTTCAACAGCAGTACAGGAAGTAGCTTTTACGATTGCCAATGCCATTGCGTATGTCCAGGCTGCCATTGCCTCAGGGCAGGAAGTGGACCACTTCGCTTCACAACTCTCCTTTTTCTTTGCTGCGCATAACGATTTTCTTGAAGAGATTGCGAAATTCCGCGCAGCAAGACGAATCTGGGCTCAGATCATGCGGGATCGATTTGGGGCCAAGGATCCCAAATCCTGGATGTTACGTTTTCATACACAAACTGGAGGATCGACCCTCACTGCCCAGCAACCTGAAAACAACATTGTGCGGGTAGCGATACAGGCGATGGCTGCGGTGCTAGGTGGTACACAATCCCTGCATACCAATTCTATGGATGAGGCTCTGTGGCTGCCAACTGAAAAATCCGTCCGGACAGCGCTGCGCACCCAACAAGTAATTGCTTATGAATCAGGAGTATGCGATACGATCGATCCCATGGGTGGGTCTTATGCCATTGAATACCTGACCGATGAAATTACTAAAAGAGCCATGGAATACATTGAACGGATCGATGACCTCGGAGGTGCGCTGGCGGCAATTGAAAAGGGATTTATGCAGAATGAGATCCAGGATTCAGCCTACCGCTTCCAGAAGGACGTGGAAAGTAAGAGCCAAATTGTGGTCGGTGTAAACTCTTTCCAGATTGAGGAATCAAAGGATTTGGAACGAGTGAAAGTAGATCCAACCATAGAAGAGAATCAACGCCGCAGATTGGCTGAATTGCGTGTCGCGCGCGACCCGAAGACGACCCAGCAACTGATGGATAAACTTGGAGCTGCCGCCAAAGGCAGTGAGAACCTGATGCCGATTTTTATTGAGTGTGTCGAAAACAACCTCACATTGGGCGAGATCTGTGGTGTTCTGCGAAATATTTGGGGAGAATATCAACCTCCCGTATGGGGATAACATTAATAGGAGAAACAACATGCTAAAAATTAATAAAGTAAACCATGTGGCTATAGTCGTTGCGGATATCGATGAATCATTGAAGTTTTGGCAGGATGCAATGGGAATACATCTTCATCATGTTGAAGATGTTCCCAGTCAGAAAGCCAGGGTGGCTTTTCTACCTGTCGGCGATACTGAAGTTGAACTTGTACAACCAACTTCGGACGATACTGGGGCAGCGAAGTTTTTAGCTGAAAAAGGCGGTGGAATGCATCACCTGTGTTTTGAAGTAGATGACTGCGCTGCGAGCCTTTTGGAGTTGAAGGAAAAAGGGGTACGCCTCATAAATGAAGTGCCTATTGATTTGCCGGGCCGCAAGATGGCATTCATACACCCCAAGAGCACAGGCGGCGTATTGGTTGAATTGTATGAGATCATAAAATAAATAGGCAGAACCTTCTGGTTAGCCTATTTATTTTGCAGTCAATTAAGGGAAGTTGTTAATCAACTTCCCTTTTTGATTAACTTGCTGCGGGCACTAGTTGCTCTTCTTCTTCCAGTGCGACCTTGATACCGCGTTCAACGTTTACGCGCGAAAGGATAAAAATACCCACGGCGAAGAAAATTACAAGGGAAGCAATACTTAAGCGCGACTCTCCCATTATTACGGAGATGACGCCAAATATTGCAGGACCCAATATGGAGGCAAATTTCTCGAACACGCTGAAGAAACCGTAAAATTCAGC
>CAZSGL010000137.1:0-6005 GCA_964606265.1 uncultured Anaerolinea sp.
ATCTACGATGAAGTAAAAGGCAGGCCTTTGTATATTACGAGTGAAGCACCTGATATTGAACGAAAATAATAGTATAGGAGAGATCATGGCTAAGATTGGTTTGTCAATGCATAAAGAGGGACTTGAAAGAGCAGTGGGTCGCATGCGCAAACAGAACATTGTTCTGCCAACATTTGCGCAGATGAAGAATCCGGATCTGATCCCTGACAAGTACAAAAAAGAGTTGAGTACCATCGGTCTTTGGGATGTCCACCCGCGAAACCTCTTCCGAATTTCCTGGAAAAACCAACCAGTTGAAAAAGGCGGCGGATTTGGAGGGGTGAATTTCATCGAGTTTCCGTCCAGCCTCACAGGGACAAAAGCAAGGATTATTGCGGTAGTAGGCAAGTGGTTCCCAACTGGCGCTCATAAAGTGGGTGCAGCGTACGGTTGCCTCGTGCCACGCCTGGTAACAGGTGAATTTGATCCAACAACCCAAAAGGCAGTATGGCCTTCCACTGGTAATTATTGCCGTGGTGGAGCTTACGATTCTGCGTTAATGGCATGCGAGTCTATTGCCATTCTTCCAGAAGGCATGTCGAAGGAAAGATTTACCTGGTTGAAAAAGATCTCCAGTGAAGTAATTGCCACGCCTGGAAGTGAATCGAATGTGAAGGAGATTTTCGACAAATGCTGGGAACTGCGTAAATCTGGCCAGGATTTGATGATCTTCAATCAGTTTGAAGAATTTGGGAATTACCTGTGGCATTACGAGGTCACAGGCCACGCAATGGAAGATGTTTTGAAAAAAGTGATGCGGGCTGGAGACGTTTTCCGGGGAGCAGCCTATACAACGGGTTCTGCAGGCACAATTGCCAGTGGTGATTACCTGAAACAGGCGTTTCCTGGCAGTAAGATCATCGCCAGTGAAGCACTTCAATGCCCGACCTTGCTTCAGAATGGGTTTGGTTCCCACCGTATCGAGGGAATTGGTGATAAACACGTTCCCTGGATTCACAATGTAAAGAATACCGATTATGTGATGGCAATTGATGATAATGCGGTGGTAAATTTGAGCCGGTTGTTCAACGAGCCTGAAGGTCGGAAATACCTGGCAAAGAAAGGTGTACCTGCGGCAATCATTGATAAATTGGATTGGCTGGGTTTCTCCGGCATTGCCAATATGCTTTCTGCAATCAAATTTGCCAAATACAATGAGCTGGGTGAAACAGACGTGGTTATGACTGTATTGACTGACTCAATGGAATTGTATGGCAGCCGTCTCAAGGAGATGCACGAGGAGTTCGGACAGTTTGATACATCAGACGCCGCCAGTGTGTTTGGACAGTATTTGGCTGGTGTCACTACTGACAATATGGAAGAATTAACCTACGAATCTCGCAAGAGAGTTCACAACCTCAAGTACTACACGTGGGTTGAGCAGCAGGGAAAAACCTATCAAGAAATCCAGGATCAATGGTACGATCCAAATTACTGGACGGATATCCAAAAACAAGTTGGTGAAATTGATGCCTTGATCTCAGAATTTAATCGCAAGGTGGAATCCACTAAATAATCAGCCAATCGTGAAGAAAATGGATCTGGGAGACCAGATCCATTTTTAATTTTGGTTATCGTTTACAATTTATCTAACAGTAATGATGCTTATGAATAGTTTGCCTCCGACAGTATTGGTATTAGTTGCGATCATGCCATCGCCCAAGGATTTGGAAATTGCCAGGGTGCTCGGGTGGTACCGTATCCCATTGCGTATGGCGCCAAAGATAGTGGATGTCGATTACATCGTGTTTTATCAAGCAGGTAATTTCCCCAACGGTCATGCGTCATTAATAGAAAGTTATGCTGAAGTCCTGGGGCACGAATTAACAACCCGAGCTGAACTGATCCGAGATGAACCGGAGCACCAGCATGCGCATGAAGAATATTACAAGCTACAATTGGGACAATTGGAATCACTTCCTAAACCCATCCTGGCTGGCAAATGGAAAAGGATCACTTTTTTTTATACCCTCGGCAACCTTGTAAACCAGGCTGAAACAGTTAATGATTTGGTAGTGAAATCAGACGAACGAGAAATCCTATGGAAATCTCTGCGTGAAAGAAATTCCGCATTTTATGCAGGGAAACCAAATTTCGCGAGCGTAATCGCGGATGAGGAATTTGATAGATTGATAATGCAGGTTATTGCATTAAATACAGGGATAAATCTGCCCGTTACAGATTAATAAAGCACCTTATTAGCTGAGAATTGTCTTCAGAGATGATATGAAAAAATTATTTAAGAATGGTCTTATTGTTACCGAGAAAGAAACCAAAAGCGCTGATCTCTTAGTCTCCGGTGAAAAGATTGCTGCTATAGCCACAGAACTTTTCCCTGAACCGGGAACAGAAGTCATTGATGCTGATGGATTGTATATCCTTCCAGGCGGCGTAGATGTTCATGTCCATCTGGATTTGCCAATGTTCGGAACCGTCTCCTCAGATGATCATTACACCGGTACGAAGGCAGCCGCTTTTGGTGGTACTACGACAGTCATCGACTTCATTTCCCAGGATTCCGACAACCTTACTGAAAATTTTCAAAAACTCAATCTAAAAGCAACAGAAAAAGCAGCTATTGATTATGGATTTCATGCAAATATTTCGCACTTGACCCCCGAAGTTGAAAAGCAGATCCCAGACCTCGTGAAACTTGGCGTCACGAGCGTGAAGGTATTTACCGCTTACAATAACAGATTGCGTTTACAGGATGGAGAAATATTCCGGGTGATGCGGATTGCACGTGAAGCAGGGATATTGACAATGATCCATGCGGAAAATGGTGACTTGATCGAGACTCTTACTGCGGAAGCATTAAGCGCTGGACACACAAGCCCGAAGTGGCATGCAAAAACAAGGCCTGCCTGGGGAGCGGTGGAAGCGGTGTGCCGCGGCGCTGCGTTATCGGCAGTAGCAAACGCACCCCTCTACCTGGTGCACATGAATGCGGGCGGTGAAGTTGATCAATTGGAATACGCCAGGTCAAAAGGATTGAAGTTGATGGGAGAGACGTGCCCTCAATACCTATTGTTCAATGACAACAAACTTGATGGGAAAGATGCTGCCAAATGGGTGTGTTCACCTCCAATACGCAAGAGTGAAGATCAACAAAGATTGTGGCAAGGACTGCAGAATGGGACCATTCAAACGATAGCCACCGACCACTGTCCTTTCTTTTACGATGGTCGGAAACCGATCCAGTACGAAGGTGTCAGTGTTGCCATCCCCGGCAAGGAACTGGGAAAGGGCAATTTCATCAAAATTCCAAACGGGCTTCCGGGAGTAGGTGATCGCTTGCCAGTTCTTTACACAGAAATGGTAGGCAGCGGGAAATTTTCGGTAAATGAATTTGTAAGATTTAATTGTTCAAATCCCGCAAAGATATTCGGGCTGTTTCCCCAAAAGGGAACTCTCGCTGTAGGATCCGATGCTGATATCGTGTTATGGGATCCAAACAAGAATGTCGAGTTTGGTACTGCTTATTCTCAACAGAGGACTGACTATAACCTTTATGAAGGGTGGAAACTGACAGGATTTCCAATCCAGGTATATTCACGCGGTAACCTGGTTATGTATCAGGGCGAGTGGTTTGGTAAACCAGGCCAAGGACAATATCTTCCGCGTAAAAAGTTTGCGGTGCGGATCTAGCTGATGTTGTTACTCCTCCCAATTCTTCTTCTAATAATCACTGCAATTGGTATCCAAATATTGGGTAGGACGAAACTCAATCTCGGTCAAACATGGATCCTTGCAATAGTCACATCTACCATTATCTGGATACTCGTTAGCATAATAAGGATTATTGACCCTCCAGCCTTAGTAATAAATTATTTCGAACAAGGTGCTTTAAATGAAGTATTGTTATCCTTAAATTTCACTACTGAAACCTGGGTATTTGGTTTTTTGCTTCTTACGATGCTCGGAGCCATTTTGTTGGCTGATTCGAGCCGCCTTTCAGGAAAAAACAACCGTGTTGCCTGGTCTGGCGCTATGATAATAACAGCCGCCGGAATTCTTGTTTGTATGTCTGGATCCTTCGTCGCGTTCATTCTGACTTCCACGTTCCTGGACATAACCTTGCTGATCGTAGGTCTAGCTTCAAATCAACATTCCGGAAAATTAAGAGAAGTGGTGGTTGAATTTTCAGTAAGAGTTGCCGGGTCACTTATCCTCATAACGACTCTCGGAAATAGCAATCTCGATTTATCGATATCGCAGCCTGAAGTAATAAGTGCTTTGTTACCCTTTTTTATTATCAGCCTGATATTGAGAATGGGTATTTTTCGCTCGGGTGAACATCCTTCCAAGGAACAACCTGTCCGCAGAAACCTGCAGGTACTCATCCAGACGATAGTGCCTGTGACAATGTTCGCATTTGTTAGCCGTTTATCCATACCACCCCTGGATGGAATATTCTATAATCTAACAATTTTAGTTTTATTCGGCAGTGTCCTATTCAAAGCAATTAGGCTGACCTCCCAAGAGATTTTTGAACATAAGATATGGATTGAAATCCTAAGCGGATTAGGCATTGGATTAATCCTGTTAGGACTGTCTGACGCGTTATTACCACTTGGAATAGTAATGATCTCTGTTGGAAGTGCAATTTCAGTTACTGAAACCAGATCGAAATGGACAACGATAGTCCTTATGGTTCTTATGCTCGGAATGATCGGATTACCATTTACCCCTTCATATGGATTGTGGTTAAAAATCACAGGTACGGAGTCAAAATTATCGGGGGCACTTTATAATCTAATCATTTTATTGGTGCTTCTTGGGGTAACCAATAATTTCCTAAAAACGATAAGCCGGAGTTTTTCAAACGAGAAATGGGTTGATGTTTCAAATAGCATGAGCCCAATTATTCTAATAGTCTCTCCTTGGATTTACCTGCCCTGGACCAGTTACTTAACCGGAACATTAGTTGGAGTGATCAATCCTGGTATAGTTATCGGATTAACTCTCTCAAGATTGTTGTTCTGGAAATGGTGGGATAGGATCAGGCAAGGAATTTCATATGTTAAAGAGAATCTACTGACTAAATTTCAATTCCTTGCGAAAATCATAAATGATTTTCTAAAATTAAAATGGTTATCCAATACTTTTAGAATAATCAATTACCTGGTTGAGTGGTTGGTGACGAGTACCATTCGGATGCTTGAAGGGGAGGGTGGATTGCTTTGGGCGCTCGTTTTCTTAATTCTGCTTACTACCATTCTTATGTCGCTTAGAATGACCTCATGACAAATTGGATCAACATCTTCCCCCTTCTTTTGATATTCTTGGGTTGCTTAACGTTTCTGTCTGCGAGTAAGCCTAAATGGGCATTAATCAGCATGGGACTAATATATGTAGGTATTTTTTTTGTATCCGTGCAGTTCAACTCTACCTGGTCAACACTTATACGCCTTATTGCAGGTCTGGCAACATTATTAATGGTTTTTATTTCACTTTCAGGTAAACAGTTTACTTTTCCCCAAACTCCTCGCAATGGATTGTTGTTCAGGCTTTTAGGATTTATATTGTTCTCCATCATCGCTGCAATAGTTAGTATCAATGCAGCCAATTTCTTGAATTTTCCAATCGATGTAATTCTAGCAGGATTGCTGGTCACTTTTTGCGGCATCCTGGAATTAGGGATTTCAGGATTTCCTCTAAAAGTGATTTTTGCCATTTTGGTCCTCTATTGTGGTTTCAGCACGATTTATTGTTCGCTAGAGACATCCCTTCTCGTAAATGGGCTCTTATCTGCGATTAATTTGGCTCTTGGGGTTGTTGGATCCTATTTTGTAATAAGAGAGGTTCAGGTGACAGAGTAATGAGCCTGCCTGTCCTATTTATCGTGGTTCCAGTAGCCATCTCAATTGCTTTATTGGCGATCCGCAAGCAAGCTCGATTGGCAATTATCGCGAGCTTAATCCTGTATTTAGTATTGGGTCTTGTTGCCCTGTTCCATAATTTTA
>CAZSGL010000138.1:0-5984 GCA_964606265.1 uncultured Anaerolinea sp.
CCATTGAAAAAGCTGGTTACAAGGCTGGCGAACAGGTTGCCATCGCCCTTGATCCAGCCGCCTCAGAACTATTTGACGAAGAAACCCGCACGTACAACCTGCGCAAAGAAGGCAAAAAACTCACGGGCGAACAAATGGTCGCCTTCTGGAAGAATTGGGTGGATCAATATCCCATCGTTTCCATTGAAGATGGACTTGCCCAGGATGATTGGGAAAGCTGGAAGCTGCTGACCAAAGAAATCGGTCATAAAGTTCAGATTGTTGGTGACGACTTGCTGGTAACCAACACTGAACGCGTCCGCAAAGCCATCAAGGAAGAAGCCTGCAATTCCTTACTGGTCAAATTTAACCAGATCGGTACCCTCACTGAAACCATCGAAGCCGTGGAAACCTGCCACCGCAACGGTTGGCGTGCAGTCACCTCCCACCGCTCCGGCGAAACTGAAGACTCCACCATTGCTGATCTCGTGGTCGCGTTAAATTGCGGTCAGATCAAAACCGGCGCCCCGGCGCGCTCAGATCGCGTGGCCAAGTACAACCAGCTGCTGCGCATCGAAGCTGAATTGGGCGACACCGCTGCATATGCCGGCTGGTCTGCGCTCAAAGCCTACGCCAAGTAACAATTGGTTGCATTAAAAACAGCGGAGATACTCTTCGCTGTTTTTATTTTAATAATCCTCAAGTTACTGACTTTATAAATCAAAGAGCATCCATTAAAGTATCCCCGGAATTAGTTCACTCATTCCAATGCGTATGCTTCCAGTAATTCAACCAATCCGGTCGCAACTGTTCAAATGGGTACACCTGTGGTAAAAATCTATCCAGGTGGAACACTCATCAAGGAGACCCGTCATGTCCCTGTACAATGAATTCGCGACCGTTTACGCCAAGGGGAAATACCCTACGCTATCTCAGGCTGTAGCCGAAATCCTCCCAAAGGTGCTTGAACAATATAAGATAGCCCCCAACGGTCAACTACTCGATGTTGCCTGTGGTGAAGGCAGTTTTGCGTTATCAATGGTAGACCAGGGATGGCAGGTTACCGGGATTGACCAGTCAGAAGAAATGCTCAGGCTTGCCCGGCACCGCGCTCACCAATCCCAGGCAAACATACAATTCATCCAGCAGGATATGCGCTTCCTGGACTTCGACGAAAAATTTGATCTCGCCACTTGTTGGTTTGACAGCCTCAACTATATGCTGACTAATGACGACCTGCAATCCACATTTAATAATATTGCCCGCGCCCTCAAGCCGGGAGCATGGTTCTTGTTTGACATGAATACCACGTACGGTCTTGCGGTTCAATGGCAGCAATCGCGTTGTTATGTCCAGCAGGAAACGCCGGATTTACTCGAACTGCACCGTACCAATTACGATTTTGAGAAACATACCGCCTGTGTGAAGATTACCTGGTTTGTTCGTGATGGAAATTTTTGGGAGAAGTTTGAGGAAAAGCACATCGAACGCGCTTTTTCCATTGAAGAAATCGAGAAGTGCCTGCATTATTCCGGGTTGAAGGTGGTCAGCAAATTTGGCAGCCTAACCGATCTTACCCCCCTCACCCCCACTTCAAGCCGGGTATGGTTTGTCACCCAGAAATAACACTCTCCACTTCGAGTAATCGCCTTACCTCAGTCCAAATCGCGTCGAACATGACAGTGGTCAACCGCCCGGTTTGTGTATTTTGCCGGCTTGGGTGATAAGATGCCAGTATCCATGGTAGGTCTTCTCCAGCCGGGGTTAACACTGCATGCCCAAACCGTGCAATGCCTATTTTTTCCTTTTGCCTGATTATTTTAAACGCCGCGTCGTAGGCAATTTTGCCAAAAGCCACAATCCCCTGGATTCGATCAAGGGAGCTGTATTCTCTTATTAAAAAGGGCTGGCAATTTTCCATTTCCAAAGGAGTTGGCTTGTTGTCTGGTGGAGCGCAGCGGCAAACCGCAGTGATCCATACATCTGTTAATTCGAGTCCATCCTCCACGTTGCTGGCGGTCGCTTGGTTGGCAAAACCTGCCTTGTGCAGCGCTGCATACAGGAACCTACCTGAATCATCCCCGGTGAACATGCGCCCGGTGCGGTTTGATCCATGAGCCCCTGGCGCCAATCCCAACAGCAGCACCTGCGCCTTCTCATCTCCGAAACCCGGAACAGGCTTTGCCCAATAGACCTGATCCCTGAATGCCCGCCTCTTCTCTATCCCGACCTTTTCTCTCCAGGCGGTCAGGCGCGGGCATTTCCGGCAGGCAATGATCTCGCCTTTCAAGGCGTCGAATTGATTGGAATTTTCAGTGTTTTCCATCATAGGATGATCATGGCATCGCCAAAAGAATAGAAACGGTAACCTCTTGTTATCGCAGTTTCATACGCGGCCAGCACTTTTTCACGACCGGCGAATGCGCTTACCAGCATGATCAAAGACGATTGCGGCAGGTGAAAATTGGTCACCATTCCGTCCACTACCTGGAATTCATAGCCAGGGAGAATAAATAACTGCGTTGGTCCGCTTACTGTTGAAACGCGGTTCTTGATCTTGCTCGCGTGAGCCGCGGTCTCCAAAGTACGCACACTGGTGGTTCCCACGGCAATCACACGTTTATTCTTCTCTTTTGCTAGGTTGATCATTGCCGCCGCATCTTCCGTCACCTCACACCACTCGCTGTGGATAATGTGGTCTGCCGGGTCCTCTTCCTTCACTGGTGCGAATGTGTCCAAACCAACATGCAGGGTCACCTTCGCGAATTGAATTCCCTGCTTTTCCAGTTTGCTCATCAATTCCGGAGTAAAGTGCAAGCCGGCAGTCGGGGCAGCAGCGGATCCTGTTTCGTATGAATAAACTGTCTGGTACCTCTCCGGGTTCACCAGGCGCGTGTGAATATATGGCGGTAGTGGCATCTCTCCAATACCGGCGAATTTTTCATCCAGGGGTTCTTGAAAACGGATCAGTCTGCGGCTGCCCTCAAGGGTTTGCAGGATTTCCACTTTTGGTCCATTTACTACCGTAACCACCACACCCGCACTTAACCCTTTGCCCCCAACCAGGGCTTCCCAGGTATCCAGCTCCACGCGTTTCAGCAGCAGCAGCTCCACCCGTCCGCCAGTCTGCTTGTGCGCGAACAGCCGCGCCGGGATCACCCGTGTCTGGTTGATCACCAGTACATCCCCTGGATTCAAGAAATTGCCAATTTGTTCGAATGTGCTGTCTTCCACTCCCTGGTGTTCGCGGTGCAAAACCATCAGGCGCGAAGCGTGGCGCGGTTCAATTGGCGTCTGGGCAATGCATTCAGGCGGCAGGTGATAATTGAACTCAGATGTTTTCATTTTCACGGGATCAAACGGGGTTGGTTTTCTTTCCCGTTGTAGGGGAAGTTCAAGTGTTGATACGCCAATTCAGTAGCCACCCGTCCCTGGGGTGTGCGGTCCAAAAATCCCAGTTGCAGCAGGTAAGGTTCCACCACATCCATGATCGTGTCAGGCTCCTCGCTTATCGACGCTGCGATGGTGGATAGTCCCACCGGGCCACCGTTGTATTTGGTGATGACCGTCACAAGCACTCGCCTGTCCACATCATCCAGTCCAAGTTTGTCCACAGCCAGAAGATCCAGGGCATCCCTGGCGATCTGTCCATTGATCAATCCATCGGCGCGCACTTGGGCAAAATCCCTCACCCTTCGTAGTAGCCGCAAGGCTACCCTTGGAGTACCCCTGGCTCTGCGCGCAATTTCATTTACCCCGGTCGTTTCGGCTTCCACTTTCAACAATCCCGCTGCCCGTTTCACGATCTCCCGCATGGCAGGCTCATCGTAGTAATCCAGGCGGTAGACTGCCCCAAATCTAGCCCGCAGCGGAGCCGTGATCAATGCCAGGCGCGTGGTAGCCCCAATGACCGTAAAACGGGGAAGCTTCAACCGCAGTGACCGAGCTGCCGGTCCCTTGCCAATGACAATATCCAGCGCGTAATCTTCCATCGCCGGGTAAAGAATCTCTTCCACGGCTTTACCCAGGCGGTGGATCTCATCAATGAACAGAATATCACCCGCCCTCAAGTTGGTCAGGATGGCTGCCAGGTCGCCTGTGCGCTCAATTGCCGGTCCGGAGGTGATCTTGATATTCACGTTCATCTCATTTGCCAAAACATGCGCCAGGGTCGTCTTACCCAGCCCTGGAGGACCGTAGAATAAAACGTGATCCAGTGACTCTTTGCGTTTTTTGGCAGCCTGGATAAGGATGTCGAGGTTTTTCTTCACCTGGTCCTGCCCGATTAGTTCGTTCAAACTGGTGGGGCGCAATGCCTGGTCAAAACGGTCATCCGGTCGTTGGCTGGGATTGGTAATTTTGGTTTCTTCAGAAGTCATAGCCTTGATTATACACTTTCCTTTTGAGCATAAAACCCGTTATTCCGCTTTCTATGCGCATTAATTGTTAGATCCCGATAAAGCGCTATAATAAAATAAAAATCAGGGAGAGTCTATGGAAAACGTCTTTGTCTCCAATCATCCATTGATCGCACACAAACTGGCCATTCTGCGTGACGTAAAAACCGAACCGCAAAAATTTCGAGAGCTTGTGCGTGAAATTGCGGGCTTGCTCTGCTACGAAGTGACCGCTGACCTGCTGACGGCACCGGTAAACACCCAGACTCCGCTGGCAATAGCTCCTGGTTTGGCAATTAAGGAGCGCATCGGGCTTATCCCCATCTTGCGCGCCGGGCTGGGCATGGTGGAAGGTATTTGGGGATTGATGCCCAGCGCAGAGGTTTGGCACATCGGCATTTACCGTGACGAAAAGACCCTCCGACCGGTACAGTATTACAACAAGCTCCCTACCGACCCGACTGTATCCGTTTGCCTGATACTCGATCCCATGCTCGCCACCGGGGGCTCCGCCACTGCCACCATTGATGTGCTGAAAAAATGGGGGGTGAAAAAGATAAAATTTGCTGGGTTGATCGGGTCTCCCGAGGGTATAGGTGTGGTGCATACCGCCCACCCGGAAGTACCCATTCACCTGGCTGCCATAGATGAGCGCCTGAACGAGATTGGCTACATCCTCCCGGGCTTGGGTGATGCCGGCGACCGTCAGTTCGGAACTGGGTAGACCATCTTATAACACCCGGTTTCTCCTTTGTTCAAAACCCAATTTTTCCTTTGTTTAATAACTCCCGGTTTCTCAAAAGAAACCGGGAGTTTGCACTTCATCTATTTACACCAGAAGTTAGCCCTTCAAATATTTGACCAGCCATAGTGACCGGGGGTTTTTATACCTTACTTTCTGGCTGCTTCAACGATCTTGATGAACTCCACCGGCTTGAGGCTGGCGCCGCCAACCAGTGCGCCGTCAATATCGGACTGACCGAAGAATTCCTGCGCATTGGCAGCGGTTACCGACCCGCCGTAAAGGATGCGCATGTTTTGCACCACCGCGGATCCAAAGAGACTTGCCAAAGCCGGGCGGATGGCATCTTTCAACACCGCGTTTGCGCCTTCCCCTGTGGCAGCCTTACCGGTTCCGATTGCCCAAACTGGTTCATAGGCAACCACGATCTGCGCCACAAGACCTGTCTCAATATCCTTGAATCCCTGCAGCACCTGTCGGCGAACCACTTCACCGGTTTTTCCGGCTTCGTATTCGCTCAAGGTTTCGCCAATGCACACGATCGGGATCAACCCGACCGCCAGGGCAGCCTTTAGTTTCTTGTTGACCGTCTCGTCTGTTTCACCAAAATATGCCCGCCGTTCCGAGTGACCGATGATGACATACTTGCATTGTTCCCGCACCATCTTTGGAGAGATTTCACCGGTATAGGCCCCCGAGGTTTCCCAATGCAGGTTTTGCGCTCCCAACCCCACATCTGAATCCTCCAGTTGCGCTGAGAGGAACATCAATGAGGTAAATGGAGGACATAATACCTTTTCCACTTCCGGAACTGCCAGCAATCCTGGCAGCAGCTCGCTCACCAGCACCGCCGCTTCTTCGATCGT
>CAZSGL010000139.1:0-5972 GCA_964606265.1 uncultured Anaerolinea sp.
GTTTTGCTGCGTTTCAGTCCTGTTTTTCGAATTCGATCTCATAGGGGGTGGAGAATCCCAGGAACCTGAAGCCGTGTTTTTCCAATATCGGGCGGCTCTCGGGGCTGGCATCCACCTGCAGGTAGCGGTAGCCGCGTGCACGCGCTTCACGCGCGCGCACAGCCAGCAGGGCGGTGTAATACCCGCGTTTGCGGTATTCTTTGAGGGTTGATCCCCCCCAGAATGTGGCGAACGAGGTCGGGATAAGATAATGCGTCCAGGCGGCACTGACCACGCGCTCACCGTCCCACACGGCAAACACGCTCAGGTGGTCGGGATGATGCACCAGGTCGTACTTCATGCCGGCGCTGAAACCGCTGATCTCTTCCTGCCAAACTTCGGTTTCCATGCGCACGATGGCGTCCACGCCTTCAGGGGTGGTCACGCGCTGCACAGCGCTCACGTCCAGCGTCCAGTAATCCTGCGGCAGGGAACTCATTTCCGCCACCATGATGGCTTCCAGTTCTCCCTCGGTCTTAAACCCTTGCGCCAGCAGGCGCTGCGGCAGGTCAGCCGGCTGATCATGCACGTAGTACTTCCACTCAAAGCCGCTGTTGACCGTGCGGAAGTACGCGATCTGCTTCTCGATCTCGGCATCCGCATTCTCCGCAGTCAGGTCAGACCAGCTCACCAGCCCACCGCCGGATCCGGTGCCGGTTAACACATGGCGTACAATATTGGGCAGCACCTCGCGGCGCATACGCGTCCATTCACACTCGCGGCGTACCTCGCGGTCAAAGATTTCCAGCAATTGTTCATCATTCATCATTAAGGCTCCAGGGCAAATTCATAGCTCACGTCTACCGCCAGCGGCAGGGTGATCAGTTGTGCACCGGGCAGTTTGCCGATGAGATTTCCGGCAGAATCCACCGCGCTGCTGAGGGGTGACCAGGAGTTGACACCAATAACCCAATCCCCCTTGAACCCCAGGGGTACATACAGGTACCATTCCCCGTTGGCGTTGGTGGGCGAGTTGTCTTCCAGATCGGGGTTGGGTTCCATCACCCGTGAGATGCTCACACCGATCATTGTGGCGGGGGTCTTATCAACCGCCCACACGCGTCCGTGCAGCACTTGCGCGTTGGTCACCGTAATCATCGGCAGCGGGCTGGTGTCGCCAATGAATTTCAGCCCGACCACGTTCATCCAGCCGGATTGGTTATCCGCGGTCTGCACCAGCAGCCAGTTGTCACCGCGTTCGCGTGCCAGCAGGGTGACCCTGTCGCCGGTATCGTACATGTCCACTTTTTCGAACATGCGTCCGGGTCCTACACGTAATTGGTAATTATCGTAAATGATTTCCGCGTCGATGGGGACGAATGCGCTGGCGGTGGCAGTGGGACCAGGCTGCGGCGTTGCTGTCGGCAGTTGAGTCGTCGGGGCCTGCGTGGGCAGGAGGATGAGCGGCAGGTAGGTGGGCGTGGGGGTGGGCAGTGCTGCAGGTGTTGCATTGCCGCAGCCGGCAAGGATGAAAACCAAAAGGATCAAGGGGGTGACAATTTTAATTATTTTCACATTTTCTCCTTAGCAGGGGCAATTCACGAATTGCCTCTTCGAATTAATTCACAAATTGCCCCGAATAATAGACGAATTTCACTCCCGCCGGGTTCCCCTAATCCACCAGCAGGTCGCTGCGCAGCCAGGCGCGCCATTCGCTGTCGAAAGTGACAAGGTCAATGCCGAACGCATCTTGCAGCGCTTCATCGTAATTTTGGTGCTCATTGTGAGCCTCGGCGAACGCCCACACGCCATCCATGCCGCCGTATTTTTCGTAAATGAAAATGATCAGGGATTCCGCTTCAGCATACGCCAGGGAGATATCACTTTCCAGCAGGTAAATGTGCCCCAGGTCCTGCTGGTTAATCGTCACGCTCGTATCCAAAATGGGGATGAGCTGTTCATCCGGCACACCACTGATCTCGTAATAACGCGTACTGTCACTTACAAATTCCGCCAGGCCTTCACTGAACCAGTCCAGCAGTTTGCCGGCTTTTCCAAAGGCGCGCTGGTGGGTCATATGGGTGTATTCGTGCACCAGTGTACCTTCCAATTCACCTTCCCAACCCTCATCCTCGTAGTACCAGCCGAAGGAATAAGAATTGGGGCTGAAAATTACCATCTTGTCCAATTCGCCGGTGCTGCCGGTCTGGTAGTACGCCAGCGAATTAGGGTCGGCGAAGGGGTCGGCGCTGTAACCTGGCAGGATCTCCACCCGGGCTTTTTCAGGCGGAAGTTTGCCCAGCTTGTTTTCCACGCGGATGGCGGCGTTTTCCATCAGGTCGATAATCTGCTCATTCATCTGCTCTGACCAAGGGTAAAGCATGTAGATAAAATGCTCCGTTTCCATGTCAGTGGGCTTGCCAAACTGCGCCTCGGTCGGCTCTGAAAGCACCCACTTGCCGTTGTACTGCCGGAAAAGCCAGTCATGCGCGTAGTCTCCGTCGCTGATCAGGTGTGCCAGCACAAAACCCAGCGGCATGCGCTGGATCGATTGGACTGCATAGTTCTCGTTGATGTAGGAAGCGTAAATGGAAGACTGCAGCTCGGTAAAGCGGCTGGTAACCAGGCGCTTAAAGGGCAGGTTCTCCTGGTCCACGACGCCCTGCAGCATCTCCAGGTCATTGTTGTTGTATGCCCGGGCGTAGGTATCCACCGCCTGCTGAATGCCTTCGATAATCTTTTCATCCGGAAGCGCCGCCACTGCCTGGGCTGGATCCACAGGGGTGGGGGTGGCCAGGTTGAGCAATCCGCCAACCTTGGTCTGCAGCGAAGTGAGCAATGAACACGCGCTCAGCGTGAAAACACTGAGGATCAGCAGCAGGGCAATAAGCTTTTTCTCTTTGTGGTGTGTTTTGAGCAGTGTCATCAGGGCTCCCTTTTTCCGGTTTTAGAAATCAATTATAAGGCAGTCTCGTTATTCTTTTCACAGAACTGCCTATAAGGCAGTCTCATTGTTCTTTTCACAGAACTGACCACATCGCAACCTTATTAATCTTTTCTCAGAATAGCTGTTAACCTCTGGACAAAACTGGTTCCAGGGAGTATAGTTCGACCTCGAACTAATTATTTTATTATAAGGAAATCATGGAAGAAAACAAAACGCAAAACATAGAAGAAATGCACGCCAAATTTCGGGCGCATCTTCAGCAAATGGCAGACGGAGAACCGATCGAAGGCATAGAACTGGTAAACCTCATGCGCATGACGGTGCATTTCATTGACGCCAGCCTGAGCCAATCTCCTCAACTGGCAGACCTTTCCGGACCGCGTATGGGCATCCTCATGCGCCTCCTTGCTGAAGAGGAAATGGGCAATCACCGGGGGATCAGGCCAACGAGGCTCA
Organism: uncultured Anaerolinea sp.; assembly: GCA_964606265.1. Taxonomy (GTDB): domain Bacteria; phylum Chloroflexota; class Anaerolineae; order Anaerolineales; family Anaerolineaceae; genus UBA6107. Next base: position 3,383 of record CAZSGL010000139.1, read on the forward strand.
GCCATTACCAGAATGTGAAAAAGAATACGGTCAGCTCGCTCTTGAGTGGGTTGGAGGAACAGGGACTGGTCGAGCGCACCATCGATGCGGAGGATAAACGCGGGTTCAATATCCGCATCACCTCTGCGGGTCGCGAGCGCATCATCACCAGCATGCCCGAACGCGTGCGGCTCATCAATGAGTTGACCGCTGTGTTAACCACCGCGGAAAAGCAGCACATCATCACCCAGCTGGAAAAATTCCGCCGCTCAATAATCACTTCCCACCAGGACGGGCAGCACTGCCATCCGGGTGAAGCCAAAGCATAGAAAGGGGTCACCGCAGATGTTTCGATTGTTCAAGTACCTGAAACCTTATACCTGGTTGTTGCTGGCTGCGATCGCGCTGTTGTTCGTACAGGCGATGGCGGATCTGGCACTGCCTAATTACATGTCCGAGATCGTCAACGTGGGTATCCAGCAGGGTGGAATTGAAAGCGCTCTTCCCTCTGCCATCCGCAAGGATCAAATGGATAAAGCCATGTTCTTCATGTCTGCCGCTGAGAAAGAACAGGTGTTAGCCAACTACACCCTGGTAGACTCTTCTTCTGCTGATTTCAGCACCTGGGTCGCGCAATACCCAACGCTGGCACAGGAACCTGTTTATGTTTTGAATGCAGTAGATGAAACCACCACACCCACCCTCAACCCCATCATGGGTAAAGCGCTGACAGTGGTTTACGCCATTCAGCAGGCTGCAGCCAACCCTGAGGCAGCCGCTGCCATGAGCGCTAACACTGGTTTTGACCTCACGAAAATCCCTGCCGGCATGGATGTGTTCACCCTCATTTCAAGCATCCCTGCTGCGCAGTTGCAGCCGATGACATCATCGGTGAATGAGAAATTTGCTTCCATGGACAACAAAATGATCACCCAGAATGCTGCCGCAGCAGTAAAGGCGGAGTATACCGCCCTGGGGGTAAATACCAGCAAAGTGCAATCCGCTTACATCTGGCGCATCGGCGGCATCATGATTCTGGTCACCCTGCTCTCTGTCGCCGCCATCATCGCGGTGGGGCTGCTCTCCTCGCGAACCGCAGCCGGGGTGGCGCGCGACCTGCGCCGTGACGTTTTCACCAAGGTGGAAAGTTTCGCAAAAGCCGAGTTTGAAAAATTCTCCACAGCCTCACTCATCACCCGTTCCACCAACGATGTCACCCAGTTGCAAACCACACTGGTGATGATCATCCGCATGGTTTTCTACGCGCCCATCATTGCGGTTGGCGCCATCATCCGCGCCGTGGATAAAAGCCCCTCAATGACCTGGATCATCGGTCTCGGGGTTGGAATCCTCCTCGCACTCATCGTTACCGTATTCATTATTGCCCTACCGCGCTTCAAGCGCATCCAAAGCCTCATCGACCGCCTCAACCTGGTCACCCGCGAGGCACTCTCCGGCATCATGGTCATCCGCGCCTTTAACACCCAGGCGTTTGAACTTGACCGCTTTGACAAAGCCAACAAGGACCTCACCAGCAACAGCCTCTTCGTCAACCGCGTCATGGTGGTGATGATGCCCCTGATGATGTTATTAATGAACGGTCTCTCAGTACTCATCATCTGGGTCGGGGCGCACCAGGTGGCGCAATCTTCGCTGCAGGTCGGCGATATGATGGCATTTCTTCAATACGCCATGCAGGTGGTTTTCTCGTTCCTCATGATGTCGATGATGTTCATCTTCCTACCGCGCGCTTCAGTTTCCGCATCCCGCATCGCTGATGTTTTGGATGTCAATGCCACCATTGTTGACCCACCCGCTCCCCAGGCGTTCAGTACCAAAACCAACGGGCTGGTGGAATTCAAGGACGTCTCCTTCCGCTACCCTGACGCAGAAGAGAACGTGTTATGCGGTCTCAATTTCACCGCCAAGCCGGGTGAAACCACTGCCATTATCGGTTCCACCGGCTCGGGTAAATCCACCGTGGTCAACCTCATCCCGCGCTTCTTTGATGTGACTGAAGGCGCCATCTTTGTGGATGGCGTGGATATCCGCCAGGTGAATCAGAGTGACCTGCGTGACAAGATTGGTTATATCCCGCAGCGCGGGCTGCTTTTCTCCGGCACCATCGAAAGCAACCTGCGCTTCGCAGATGAAGACGCCTCACCCGAGACGCTTTCCCGGGCGGTTGAAATCGCCCAGGCGGCAGAGTTCATTAATGCCGACCCGGACGGCATGGCTGCGGAGATCTCCCAGGGGGGCATCAATGTCTCCGGCGGGCAGAAACAGCGCCTGGCGATTGCCCGGGCACTGGTCAAGAAACCCGCCATCTATATCTTCGATGACTGCCTGTCAGCGTTGGATTTTAAGACCGACCTGGCTCTTCGCAAGGCACTAAAAAAGGAGACTGGAAAAAGCACCATGATCATCGTCACCCAGCGCGTCGCCACCATCAAGAACGCCGAACAGATCATTGTCCTCAATGAAGGTGAGATCGTGGGAAAAGGAACGCATAAAGAATTGATTAAAACCTGTGAGACCTACCGCGAAATTGCCCTCTCGCAGCTCAGCGAGAAGGAGTTGTCCCGATGATGCACGATACCAGATCCCAACA
>CAZSGL010000140.1:0-5917 GCA_964606265.1 uncultured Anaerolinea sp.
CAAGCAGGTAAGTGCTGATGGCCATACCCTCAAACCAGACCCACATATTGAACAGATCGTAGGAAAACACCATCCCCATGATACAACCGATGGTTATCAGGAGAAGCGCATAGAATTTTTCTTCACCTTTTTCCCCGCGAATGTAGCGGAAGGAAAAGAGCATGCTACAGGCACCCAACACCAGCACAACCGCACTAATCAGGAAACCGATGCCATCAAATGCAAGACTGATTGATCCAACAGTAATGGATACCCCACCGACTGTTAGAGCAGCCTGCAAACAATAAGCGACCAGTACCATTTCGGCTAGCAGTACAACGAGAGCCAGAATTTTAGCAAAGTTCACTCCCCAGGCAGAGTTCCTGCGGACGGAAAGACGACCAGCCATGTAGACGATGGGAGAAGCTGCAAAGGGGAGCACGATAAGACTAATCAGGAATGGGTTCATCTCAGGCTCCTGTGGCGATGTAAACGAATAGGATGACGACCGCCGCCACTATACCCACCACATTCCAACCGAGGTGACCGGTCTGGGTTTGCCGCAGTGCCTCTGCAATGCGTGCCGTTGTGCCTGAAATAGCGTCGTTGAGCGCCTCAAAGCCGAAACTATTCTCAGCCGCCCAGCGAATGCTTTTCAACCCATTGGTAAAGCCGGTTATTTTTTCGCGGAAGATCCACAGCATAATCCCCCCCCCGATAATGAGCATGGTGATCAGGGTTGGGATGCTCAACACTTCATGCACAAGTTCATTCAGTGAGAAAGGCTCGATCCCGTGGAAAGGCAGGGTATGCTCTCCAAGAAGGACAGAGAAGCGCCCAACGATCAGCCAGGAGACTACAGCACCAATCGCCAGGGGCACCAGCGCCAGCTTCATTGCCATATCTGTTTTGTGCGCGTGGTAATCTGAGCGCGCTTCACCGCGGAAAACGAGCCAGAAACAACGCAATGTATACAATGCGGTCAGACCCGACACGACGACCATGAGGACATATATCCAAAATGGACCATGTTTCAATCCATTCTCAAGGATGAGTTCCTTGCTCCAGAATCCGTTAAAGATGGGGATCCCAGCCAGCGCAAGCGCTCCAATGGCAAAGGCCCATTGAACGAATGGCATTTTTCTACCCACACCACCCATGGCGAGCATATCGCGGGTACCAATATTGTGGATGACCGCCCCTGCTGCCAGGAAAAGCAGCGCCTTGAAGATGGAATGACTCAGCAGGTGGAACTGGCTGGCAAACACGCTGCCTGCACCCACCGCATAAACCATGTACCCCAACTGGCTTACTGTTGAATATGCCAGCACGCGTTTGAGGTCAGTGGCAACCAATGCCATCACAGCGGCCAGCAAGGCTGAGAGCATACCTACAGCCATCACAGCTTCACTCCAATATGGAACATCCTTGAAGGCAGGGTAAAACCTGGCAAGCAGGTAAACGCCTGCGTTGACCATTGTCGCCGCGTGAATGAGAGCGCTAATTGGTGAAGGAGCTTCCATCGCGTCTGGCAGCCAGGTCTGGAAGGGAAACTGCGCTGATTTAGCTGCTGCCGCAATGAGGAAACCAAACGCCAATATGCCAAGCGTGGATGAAGGAACCTGAGCTGTATTCGCCAGGAAAACGTTTATATCAAAACTGCCTGTGTAAATGAAGAGGATGACGCTGCCGAACAACAGCCCTACACCGCCAATGGAGGTGATCAAAAGCGCTTTAATGCCGCCTCTCACCGCCTTGGGATCGTCGTTGTGGAATGAGATCAAAGCATACGAACATAAAGCCGTGATCTCCCAGAAGATAAATATGAGCATGATGTTGCTGGTGAGCACCAGTCCGACCATGGCGCCAATGAAGAAAAGGACAAAACTATAATAGCGACCCAACTGGGATTCGCCGCGCATGTAACTGGTGGAAAACAAAATTGCCAGTGAACCAATGGCGGTAGCCACGATGCTCAGGAATAATCCAAGACCGTCAGGAACAAAAGTATAGTTGCCAAAAGTACTGCCGACGGCAATATTAACGCTGGCCTCACCAGAAGCCTGTGGAAGCAGCGCAAGAGCGCATCCGGTGGCAGCCAGGGCAAAAGCTACTGACAGCCAATGCTGGATTTTTTCGTGTTTATCGCCAATCCACCAAACCAGCAGCCCACCAATCCAGGGTAAACCAATGATCAACAATGTCAAAATGGCTGTCACGGGTTACCTCTTCAAACTGGAGATGGTTTTGATATCCAGGCTGCCAGTGCGCAGCCGGATCTGTACAGCCAGGGACAACCCGACAACTGCCACAATTGTGTCAGCCACAATAACAGTCAGAGCCAGCGTTTGCCCCAGGTTATCCTTTTGGGTCAAATGAGCGGCCAGCATAAATGCGACCACCACACCTTTTATGATCAACTGCAAAGCGATTACCACTTTGATGAGGTTGCGAGTGATAAGCAGACAATAGAGACCAATACCAGTAAGACCGAGAATGATGATGAGAACGATCAACGGGATGGGGAGGTTCATTCCTGAACTCCTTTGGTTGTTTCGTTCTTACCCGGTGCGAGGATACCAATCACCCCAAGCACACCTGAAAAGATCAATACAACCTGGAGGAGAATGTCCAGGTAACGGGCATCCCAGTCAATGGCAGATTTGAGGGTCACGTCTGCCGGGAATTCGATGATCCCCAACATTTTGAGAATCAGGAAAAGCGCCAACCCGCTGGCAATAGCAATGCTCCCCCACGCATAGGGCCTGGGGAGGATCGAGCGGTTTTCAATTGGCTCGTCACCTGAAATATTGATGGCAAAGACAAAGAGGACTGTCACCAGCCCTGCTCCAACGCTCAATTCAATGGCGGCAATATGCGGAGCACCCAGCAGGTACAAAAGGACGGAGACCAGCGCACTGGTGAGCGCAAGCCAAATAGCAGATATGATCAATCGGCGGGAGTGGACAGCTAAGACAGCACAAACTAGTATCCCAACTCCGAGCACAATAAATTCCATCGTCTTCCTCCTTGCATCAATGAAGAGAAATGGGATCCCCAAGGCATGTTTATACCATTAGCGCTTGTAAAAGTCACGTGTGTGTTATCCCTAATTTTGGATTACATTTAGAGGGAAATTTATTGTAAGGTTGAGCCTCTTGTACTCTTGACATTAATCATTATAATCATCAAGATTTCATCAAAGTAATATGGAGAAACAACCTATATGAAAGTCGCCGTTCTGGCAAATTTGAAAGAAGACGCACCCATTCGTCCCGAGGACCCCCCCGGGCGTTGGGATGATCTCGACGAACAAATCACTGTCGATGAAATACTGAAATCTCTTTCTGAACTAAACTACGAAGCAAAATACTTCCCGGCTGTCCTTGATTCAATAGAAGAGTTAAAGAAATTCAAACCTGATCTTTGTTTTAATTCCGCCGAAGGGCATTATGGGGACTCTCGTGAAGCCCAGATGCCGGCTGTGCTGGATATGATGCAGATTCCCTACACCTGTGCCGGGGTACTTGGGATGATGCTTTCACATAATAAACATATGGCAAAACGGCACTTTCTCACATATGGCCTGCCAACTGCAAAATTCATGGAAATTTCGGACGCGAATTATATTCCCGAAAGCGACCTGCGTTACCCCATGTTCGTAAAACCCGCGTCTGAGGGTTCCTCGATCGGCATCAATCACGCTGCTGTTGTACGTAATTACCAGGAATTGGTCAAACAGGTAACCTGGGCTTTGGAGACAACCCATTCTCTCATCCTTGTGGAAGAATACATTGAAGGGCGCGAGTTTACTGTTGGAGTATTAGGCGACGAAGCCCTTCCGGTTGTTGAAATTATCTCTCCTACCGGTTTCTATTCAGCAGAACAAAAAGAGGATCTGGAAAGTGAAGTGTACCGGGTATGCCCCGCGGTTTTATCTGAAGTTCAAACTCGGGAGTTTCAGCATATCGCGCTTAAGGCAAAGCAAACTCTGCGGCTGGAAGATGTTTGCCGAATGGACATGCGTATGGACAATGCCGGAAACCCATACATCCTCGAAGTCAATCCGATTCCCCTGATGTACCCGGATCCCAAGCAGGCATCTTTGATCTATGCTGCATTTGCTGCCGGATATACTTATACGGATGTCGTGCGCAAGATCATCGAATCCGCTGCCACGCGCTGGAATATCCCCCTAGATTAATAGGCTATTTCAAATAAAAACGCTCCTTACGGAGCGTTTTTAGGATTAATTGTCGTTGAGTAAATTGCCGAATAGGCGTTTATAGTATGCGAATTCTCCAGTGCGACCTTTATGATTTGCGCTACTCCCATCCCAAATGGCGGCAAAGGATGCCACCACATCGTTGGCGTCGAAGGTAGCATTATTGGAAAACCGGACATTAAAGCGCAGATTGAAGGTCCACTGTGTGAGGTCAGCGTTACTTTCCCAATTTTCTGCCAGCAAAGGTTTAAATGCGGTCCCACTAAAACCTGGCATCAGCAGCGTATCATAGAGCAAGCGGGTGATGCGGAAAGTCTGGTAATCATCCTCATCGGCTGGCCACAGGCTGAGAGGTTCTTTTACACCCACGTAATGGATCACGTCATCCACACCGCTCATGTCTTCAAAATTTTCGTAATAAGCATTTGCCGCTACGTTATTCACGCTCGAACGGAAGACTGAAAGATTAGTGGCATATCCCAATGGGATGAGGGGAACCTGGTCAAAGATTAAAGTATTTAAGCGGTCAAAAGTTGCCTGCCTGGTTTTGGCGTCTGCCGCACCCAACGAATTTACGATTTCCTGTTGAATTTCAGGGTATGGGTCTCCCAGAAAACTGGCGTCGTTGATAAAAGTTCGGTCAAAATAGGCAGTACCATCTGCATAATCAGCCTGGAACCAGTTGATGTAAAGCATTGTTTCGCCGCTTCTAATCGCCTGATCTAACTCTTCCAGGCTCATCGGTTCGATTGTAATCTTCAATCCGATGGCTTCCAGTTGACTCTTTACAAGAGTAGCAATGCCGCCTGCGTTTTCAAGGTAACCCATCCTGGAGTTTGCCACAGCAATGGTAATTTCCTGGCCAAAATCAAAATTGATTGCGTTTAACCGCTCGCGGGCTTCCCTGGGGTTTGATGTATACCAGGTGAGCGTATCTGAATGTCCCGGGTTTATGGATGTTGGGGCCATTTGTTGAGCCAGCTCTGATCCTTGAGGGAACACCTGCTGAACAATTACCGAGCGGTCCAATGCAAGGGTAATTGCCCGGCGTACTTCCGCTTGATCTAATGGGGCTGTCTTGTTGTTAATGCCAATGTAATAGAGATTTGCCAGCTGATGCTGAATGGATTTCAATTGCTCATTTGTTTTAATTGAAGCGATTAAGGAAGCCGGAGGAATATCGATCCCGTCGACTGAAACGTAAGTAGTAAACCCATATCGTTTGGCGGGATCATCCCGCCACTCGAATTCCACTGTACCCGGAAGCGCCGGAGTCCCCCAGTATGAGCTCGAGGGCTCCAGGGAGATCAGGGCAACTTTTGCCCAACTCTGCAACCGGAATGCTCCGGTTCCCACCGGATTTTCTGAGAGCAAATTTGAATCTCCACCCGTGGCGTTCAGCGTGGCTTGATCCTGGATGGCAAAAATTGGGGAAGCGATTTTCGCCGGAAAAGCTGCATCTGGTTTACATAATGAGAAGGTGACCGTGTAGGCATCGACTGCCGTGACTGATTTGATTTCCCCGCCATAAGCACAATCAGCAGCAGTTACAGATAAACCCGAAAAATCCTCCTCCTGTCCCTCCAGGCTGTCAAGAAAAGTGCATCCGGAAAGCCCAATAACCAGGCAAATGACAATCGAGAATATCTGGTACAAATTTTTTTTATTCATCTCTTTTTCTCACGTAATGGGTTATATTAACTGAAACATTTT
>CAZSGL010000141.1:0-5881 GCA_964606265.1 uncultured Anaerolinea sp.
GAAATATGACCGGTATTCTTTTGGCACTTACAGCCGCCCTGCTTTGGGGCAGTGGAGATTTCAGCGGTGGTTTTGCCACCCGCAAAGCCAACCCTTTCCAGGTGCTGGCGCTCTCTGCAATTGCCGGGGTCGTTGTGCTGGCAACTGCCGCTCTTATCTCCCGTGAAGCCCTGCCCCCGGTGATGGGCATTCTCTGGTCACTGTTGGCGGGGCTCTCCGGTGCCGTCGGCATCACCTCGCTTTACACAGCCCTCTCCCGCGGGAACGCCGCCGCGGTGGCGCCCATCGCGGCAGTCCTCGGAGCAGCCATTCCGGTCGGGTTCACCTTTTTATCCCGCGGGTCTCCAGCCATGCTGCAGCTCGTCGGTTTCAGCTTGGCGTTCATCGGCATCTGGCTGGTCTCCCGCTCAGTGTCGCTGGAGGGCCAAAAGACCAATTCCCGCCTGGGTCTGGCTTTCCTGGCCGGAGCTGGCTTTGGTGGTTATTTCATTTTCATCGGTCAGGTGGAAGGTTCGGGGGTATTCATTCCGCTGTTATTTGCCCGTGGGGTCATGTTCTTCGGTGCGCTGCTCCTGCTGGCGTTCAAACGCATGCCCCTGCCCTCGATCCGTGCCAACCCCATTGCGCCATTGGCCGGTGTGCTCGACGCTGCCGGCAATGTATTTTTTATGTTGGCGATCGCCTTTTCCCGCCTCGATTTTGCCGTGGTCGTTTCCTCCCTCTATCCGGCAGTCACCGTTCTCCTGGCAGGGCTAGTTCTTAAAGAAAAGGTTGGCAATTGGCAAAAAGCCGGCGTGCTCTTATGCCTGGCAGCCATTGTTTTGATTTCCCTGTAATTGTGTGCTTAATAGAATGCAGCACTGGTGCGCTCATGCAGGTCCGGCATAATCCGCAATAGCGAGAGACATACTTTTCTAGATGTACAGAATAACCACCAGAATCACCTCAGTAATCAAGCTGATCACGTTTGATTTCACGATGGATTTATCGGTCACCATGGATATCCCCCGGATTACCGCGATGGCAGCGTAGGTGATTGCCAGGGTTTTAAACACTTCCGGCGTCGGGAAGATTAATGCCGCGATTCCCAATCCGATAAACGTACCCCCCATAACCGCCCGGATCTCAGTGGTCGCGCGCGGGCTGGAAGCTTCCAACCCGGTGAAATCTTTGATCTTTTTCGGCTGCAGCAGGCTATAGACCCCGGTCAGGATCGTTACGACGACAGCAGCGTATTTCAAAATCGTAAGTATATCCATTAGATAATCCTTTTTTGTTTATTGAATTATTATCAATTGTCCGTCACACAATTCATATTATACGCATGGCGCTGACATATTAATGATTCAGATGAACAGGAGGATAGCCAGGATTACCTCATAAGAGATGCCTTGCAGTCCTGCCCTGTCGCTGGATTTTTCAACCACCATCGAGACTCCTCGCATCACATTTCTAACCACGTAAACAATCCCGATCGATCTATACACCTCCGGAACCGGAAAAACCAATCCCGCAATGCCCAGTCCCAGCAGGAGCCCGCCCCACACTGCCCGCATTTCAGTTGTCGCGCGCGGGCTTGCGGTTTCCACGCCGCTCTTATTTTTAATCCATCCCAGTTTGACCGCAGAAAACAACCCATTCTTAATGGTGATGACAACTGCATAGAGGTGAAATAGCGCGATAAGGTTCATTTTCCCGCCCGGGCTTTACCCAATTCAACATTTCTTTTTCTTGTTATCAATATTGCACTGATATATGAACGCATGATTAAAAGGTTTCTAACAAATCTCTTACATAAACTACTTGAAATTCATCTTTATTAGGAGTATTATTATCTTAATTATGTAATTAATACAAATGGGAAGGAATTGTAATGACAACGCTTTTTGAATTACCCGCTCTTAAATTCAGTTTCAATGCGCTGGAACCAGCCATTGATGCCCGCACCATGGAAATTCACCACGGCAAGCACCACGCTGCCTACGTCAACAACCTCAACAAAGCCCTTGAATCCGCGCCTGAGCTCCTTGGTCAACCCATCGAGAAGATTCTGGGCGAGATCAACAAGGTGCCTGAATCGATCCGCACCACCGTCCGCAACAATGGCGGCGGTCACGCCAACCACACTCTCTTCTGGGAGGTGCTTACTCCCGGGAAATTAAAGACTCCTCCGGGAGCTTTACTAAAAGACATTGAACAGACCTTTGGTTCTCTGGACATGTTCCAGGAAAAATTCACCGCGGCCGGCACCACACGCTTTGGCTCCGGTTGGGCCTGGCTCGTTTTGGATGGCGACAAGAAGTTGCAGGTCTACTCCACCGCCAACCAGGACAGCCCCTATATGGAGGATCACACCCCCCTTCTCGGGTTGGATGTTTGGGAACACGCGTATTACCTCAATTACCAGAACCGACGCCCGGATTACATCAAGGCGTTTTGGTCCCTGGTCAATTGGGATTTTGTTGAACAGCAATTTGAGAAAAACAGGTAAGACGTTGAGCCACCTTACTTGATCGATCTGGCAAATTTTTCGCTCCCAATCCGGTCTGCCTTAGGATGGGGAAACCGGCAGACCAAGAGAAATACAACCAGCGAAATTCGATGACCGGTCATAAGGTAACCCAATTTGTTCCTCCCCCGCCTTTGGCGGGGGATTATTTTTAATAGAAAACCGCCAGCGATATCGCTGGCGGTAATAATTGTTAATTCAGTCCTTTATTCGGTTACAACAATTGTTGCCACCATGTAGGGATGCGGTTTGCAAAAGTACCCGAAGGTCCCGGCCGTGGTGAATGTGTAGGAATACGAACTGCCCTTGCTGAGCATGCCGGAATCAAAGACACCGTCATCACTGGTCGCGGTGTGCCCAACGCTGTCCTTGTTCGTCCACGTGACTGTAGTTCCCACCTTGATGGTGACTGTTCCCGGAACGAAGGCGAAATCCTCGATCTCCACCTCAACGCCTTCCCCGCTGACCGAGGGAGGGGCAACTACCGGCGGGTTGGATGTTGTTGCTTCTGTTGTGGCTGCCGCGTAGGCATTGTTCGAGGCAGCAGTGTCCTTCGTGGGCATTTCAACTGGGCCACTGGTTGGCGTTACAGTCTTACTACTACAACCCGCAAGGATTCCTAAAGTCAGTACCGATACTAGTATGATTAATTTAATATTTTTCATTTTTCTCCATTTCCTTGTCTTCTCTAATTATAACTATTTATATATGAATTGTATTAATTTATCGTTGCCATAAGTGGGTATTCCAGGACAATAATGGCAGCTTCCCCCTGCACAAAACGATCTGCGGATGGTCAATTCAAGCGGTTACTCGGTACTAATCTCAAGCCGCCGCTGGGTGCGTTGTTGAACCAGCACAACTCCAACGATCAGTACAACCATACCCACCAGTTGGATAACTGTGACTTTCTCTCCCAGTAACAACCATGCCAGTAACGCTGTCCCCAGGGGTGAAAGGTTGAGCATCACGTTCATTTCCAGTGCGGTAAGAATACGCAAGGAGTGATTATAGAGCGTGTACGCCACCGCCGTGTTTGCCAGCGCCAGCCACAGCAGTATCCCCCCCACCCGCAGCGAAATGTCTGGCAAACCCTCAAAGATCAACGCCAATATTAGCAAAATGCCCCCACCAAATCCCAGCGGAACGGCTGTTAACGTAAGGGTGTCAGTCTGCCTTTCACGGGCAACCGCGCGGCTCAGGATTCCAAAAAACGCGAATCCGAGCAACCCAACCACCGTGATCATCAAGCCAAGCGGCTCATCCGCTTTAAGACCATTGAAGAAAAAGAGCACGCTGCCCGCCAGGCACACCACCACCCCCACCACCTGTATGCGCGTTGGCACTTCCTTCAGCCACCATATCCCTGCCAACAGGATCAGGATCGGGTTGACGCTCATCAGGAAGGAAGTCATGGTGGCGGGTATGTACTTCAAACCCCAGAAAAATGCGCCGTTGCCAATGGTGTAAGCACTCAGCCCGATCAGGCATAACACCAACCAGGTTCTGCGTTTTAACAGTTTAAGTGAAGCCCGCTTGCGAAGTAAAAATGGCAGTAGCACCAAAAAGGCGATGAAATAGCGCAGCCCTGCCGTTGTGAGCGGACCAATCTCTGTAAGCGCTAGTTTAACCAGCACAAACGACGATGCCCACAGAATGGTGACCAGTAGTGTTTCGAATATTGCCAGAACGCGCGGAGAGGATTTGGTGGGAGAGTTCATATCCGTCTATTTTACAGCCGATTCTCACCTTGAAGCAGTTCTTCCTGATTCCAGGGGTCAAAAATCAGGTGTAACGATTTTTTAAAAACAAATTTTGGGATTTCTAGTAAAATAAGAGATTAGTGGATTAAATAACTTGATCCGATCCTCCACCTATTGGAGAATTTCCCATGCTGCTTTCTTATCTTCCCCTTGCCGTGCTTCTGGTGCTCGCTGCCATCGTTGGCGGTATTGTATTGCTCCTGGGGCGTTTCTTTGGTCCGCGCCATCCCAATACCAAAAAAGGTCAACCTTATGAATCCGGCATGATCCCCTACGGACCCGGCACCCGCCAGATGTCCGTCAAGTATTACCTGGTGGCCGTGCTCTTCATCCTCTTCGACGTTGAGGTGATCTTCTTCCTCCCCTGGGCTGTAGCCTTCAAACAAATGGGGCTCTTCACCCTGGTCGAAATGTTCATCTTCGTTGCCATCCTGTTCATTGCGTTCATCTACGTCTGGAAGAAGGGAGCTTTGGAATGGGAGTAGATCAGAAAACCGGCAATATCGGCGTGGTCACCACGTCCCTCGAAAAAGCGGTTAATTGGTCGCGCACCAATTCAATGTGGCCGATGCTCTTTGGGCTCGCCTGCTGCGCCATCGAAATGATGGGCGCCGAAGCCCCCAGTTATGACTTGAGCCGATTCGGCATGGAACTTATGCGCGCCAGCCCCCGCCAGTCCGACCTGATGATCGTCGCCGGGCGTGTATCGCAAAAAATGGCGCCAGTCCTGCGCAACCTTTACGACCAGATGCCAGAACCCAAATGGGTCATCGCCATGGGCGACTGCGCCGCTTGCGGTGGGGTCTTCAACAACTACGCCATCCTCCAGGGTGTTGACGAAGTCGTTCCGGTGGATGTGTACATCTCCGGTTGCCCGCCACGCCCCGAAGGCTTGATCAACGGCATCATGCTGTTGCATAAAAAAGTTTCCGGCGAGAAGTTCGCCTATTGGAAATAAGGTGAGCCTATGAATGACCTCTTATCTCCTGCTGTCACAGCTCTCAAAGAGCAGTTCAAAGCCAAAGTGTCCGAGTTCCGCGGTGAGGTTACCCTCACCTTCAAACCGGACCAGGTGGTGCCTGCCGCCACGATCCTGCGTGACCAGTTTGGTTTTGACATGCTCGCAGCCGAAACCGCGGTGGATTACCATCCGCAAACCACGCCGCGTTTCCATATGGTCTATATTTTCTATTCAACCACAACCAATATTTACCTCAACTTCCGTACCGGCCTCAACGCTGACCGCCCCACCATCCCAACGCTCGAAACAGTTTATCCCAATGCCAATTGGCGTGAACGCGAACTATGGGACCTGATGGGTATTCATTTCGAGGGTCATTCAGACCTGCGCCGCATCCTCATGCCGCCTAATTGGGAAGGGCACCCCCTGCGCAAGGATTATCCTCTCGGTTACGAGGAAGTGCAGTACACCTTCAACTTCGACGAGATTGACCTTGCCAAACCAAAAGGGGTGAGGCAGCCATGAGAGAGATCCAGGAATTCAGCCTCAATGACCTGCGCCACCTGGTGAGCCCGCGCGCCATTTCCGGCGAAACCATGGTGCTCAACATGGGTCCGCAGCATCCCAGCACCCACGGGGTTCTGCGCC
>CAZSGL010000142.1:0-5800 GCA_964606265.1 uncultured Anaerolinea sp.
CCTATTTAATCAAGGTCAGTTGCACCTGTGACTTCAGGACTAGAAAACGTAAACTGAACAGCGTAAATAAAACCAAATCAGGATGGATATTTCCTGAACAATAAATTCGATAGGAGAAAAATGAAAAACGCTTTATTTGGTCCTCATAACATGGAAGACGCGCCTGCCATTAAATCCATCTTCACCAGTACCAAGTTCGCATGGTTGTGGTTGATCGTCAGGGTCTACCTGGGATACCAGTGGGTCCATTCAGCTTTAGGTAAATTCGAAGATCCGAAGTGGATGCAGACAGGTGAAGCCATTAAAGGTTACTGGACAAGAGCTGTTACCATCCCTGAAGCCCCTGCGCGACCTGCCATCTATTATGGTTGGTATCGTGATTTTCTCCAGACCTTGCTGGACAGTAATTCTCATGTCTGGTTTGGAAAAATGATCGCTGTTGGCGAGTTTCTCGTCGGCATCGGCCTCATCCTGGGAGCGTTCGTTGGTTTGGCAGCATTCTTCAGCGCATTGATGAACATGAGTTTCCTTTTAGCTGGCAGTCTCAACTCTGGCCCGGTCCTGCTCGTCCTCGCCATCCTTATTATGATCGCCTGGAAGATCGCCGGATACTATGGTCTGAACCGCTTCATCTTCAAGTACGTTGGTACCTTCTGGAAACCCGGATTGTGGTTCCGTAAAAAAGTGGTTACTTCCTGATTTCCCCTTTATTGGTAGCAAGAAACGAGGCTCTCTTTCACCTGAGAGCCTCGTTCGTTTTAAGGATTAAGATTCCATGTGATCTTTAAGGTTGTGCACAAAGGCAAATTTCGCCAATTCGATGCGGTTGCGCAATTGAAGTTTATTGAGAATATTGCTGACATAATTGCGAACTGTGATCTCCGTTAGGTTTAGCTTGACACCGATTTCCTTGTTACTTTCGCCTTCTGCCACCAGTGCCAGCACTTCTTTTTCACGCAGCGAAAGATCCTTAAAAGAGCTTTCATCCACGGTCTTACCCATTTCGAGATAACTTTTAATCACCTGGGAGGCTGTGCGGGTATCCAGGGCAACCTCACCGCGCTGTGCAGCACGGATGGCACGAATCAACTCCTCGTTACCAACCTGTTTGAGCACGTATCCCGATGCGCCAGCGCGTATGGCTTGTTCCAGAAAATTTTCGCCTGCGTGTGAGGTAAGAATGACTACTTTGGTTGAGGGGAATTTTTCGCGGATATCACGACACACCTCAATTCCGCTGCGGCCGGGCAATTGAATATCCAGGATGACAACATCAGGATGATGGATTTCGATTTGCTTGAGCGCTTCTTCCGCGCTGCCGGCTTCGGAAACCACTTCGAGATCAGGTTCATCCGACAGCAGCGTCCGCAAACCGAGCCTTACCACTGCGTGATCGTCAACAATCAACAGACGTATCTTTGTCACCTTTATCCTCCATCGGGATATTGAGCCTGACGAGTGTACCTTTTCCTGTTGGTGAATTGATCGTCAAGATTCCACCCAACAACCGTACTCTATCCCGCATGTTTTTCAATCCGTAACCGGGTTCAGCCTGGGCAGTAATGCCTTCCCCCTGGTCTTCAATTTCAATGATCAAATGATGATTTTCACATCCAAACCTGAGCTCGACCACGTCGGATTTTGAATGCCTGATCACATTTGAAAGGGCTTCACTGACAAAAGCGGTCAGGTGGCTGGTTTGGTCAGGCGTTAACGCTGGCATTTCGTGCGTTTTCCATTCCGTTTTAACTGAAATATTGCGTTTGGCTTCCTCGATGACTGGGGTTAATGCCCCCATCAGGTCGATCGACCTGGGATCCGGCTTTAATTGCGGCAGGAATGCCCTCAACTGGTCGATCGCCTGGTTAATGGTTAAGACTAATTGACCTGTTTCCTGTGCTGCTTTACCTTCCAGGCGTTTTTGAAGAGACTGTGCCAGTAAACCTGAAGCATAGACCTGCTGAAGAGCACCATCATGAATGTCGCGCGCAATACGTTCACGCTCGATGGCAATCACCTGGGCTTCTTCCATACCGCGGATCATGCGGTCAGTTTCAATGTTGAAAACTTCCAGTGCGCGGACGATCGCAAGTAACAAGATCATGCCGCACAATGACCTGAATACAGGCGGCGGCGCGTAGAACGTCTTCAGTAACCAGTCTGCATTGAGAATGGTCGCTGGAAAAATATTAGCTTTGGGCGTGATCAAGCCGGCAAAAAAACCGTAGGCAAATAGCGCTCCTGCCGCAATGTATAACATACGTCCGATACGTGCCACCTTCATTGGAGCAATCTGGGATTTCACCTGCCGGATCAATCCTATCCCGGAGAGAATACTCCCTGGAATGCACAACATATAGCGCGTTGTTGCCTTGGCAAATCCATGCCAATCTTCAACGTTCGGGGTAAAAATATACCCGAGGATGAACGGGCCAATCGCCCAGGTGATCAACACTATCATTGGGATGAGCCGAATCCAACGCCAGGATTTTGTGGATGGTCTGAGCAGGTCAATGCCGAATTGAAATAACGAGGCAAAAGACACTGCCAGCAAAACGTGCTGAATGAAGTCATAGATGGAAAAGAAATGGTCACCCATCATCCCCACCTGGATGGGAATAAAAATCTCGCCCCATTCATTAAAACCATGCAAGATGCCAAACCACCCCAACCAGGGCAGACTGCGCGCCAGGTGGAGGCGTGAATATGTTCGTGTTTGCAGCAAGACGACAATACCTAGAACAAAGAAGACCAGTCCATAGACAAAGTAGACCAGCGTATGATTGGCATCAAACCAGTTAGGATTCATTTTAGGATTTGATAATAGACCATGTCAAATAGATGTTTATCATAGTATTTATATCTAGTATATCCTGATTCAATGGTAGGAAAGTTGGCTGCAGAGACTGCAACATTACTCATAAGTCTATGATGAATTACTTGCTTGATTGCTTTTTCACTCGCTTAATCAAGTAGATCACAACGGCGAATAGGATCAGCAGGAATGAGCCCGCGACCGCCAGCCATTTCAGCGGGGAGATGATGGGAGCCAGCAATTGCCCGAAAAGGCAGGGCTCCGGGAAGCGCAGCATGACCAGGGAGGTTGCGCTGTTCTCCAGCAGGTCGAGGATGAACGCAGCCAGGGGAAAAAGGTTTAGCAATCGCCATTTTTAACCAGAAGGGATCACCCTGCGCAGCAGCCAGCTCGCGCTGGTGACCAGGAACAGCGTGTAGATTACCGGGAACGCCAGATCCAAAGTCCAGCGCATGTTGATAAATGCCTGGCGTCCTGCTTCTCCATAGGTCTCAGCCATTGAATACAAGTCAGCGCTGGTGTAGAACAGGGTGGTATCCGGGGATCCCATCCCGTTTGAATATCGGGCGGATTCTACGCTAAAACCTGGCAGGATAAAAATGGTAAATAAGATGAAAGTGAGCAGCGCGACAAGAACAATCCAACCGTTGGAAAACTTGTAAAAAAAACGGGAAAGTTTCTTCATATTCTTAGGCCGTCCATTTTGCCCTGACCATTCCCCGGGTGAATTCCAAAAAGGCTTCAACATCTTCAAAGTTGCTGATCATTCCAACAGAAATACGCACCGCACCAGACGCTTTGCCATCGATACATAATCGAAATTCATCATAAGTGAGGCGCTGCTCGTGATCAGGGCGGGCAAAACAGGAATTCAATTCACTTGAGGAAATTCCCAATGCCAGTTCTCCCGCCCCGGGGTTACAAAAGCAGCCAGTGCGCAGCGATATTTCCTTGCGGTTGGCGTTTTCTTCGATCGAGCGATGGTCGATGACATTCCCCTCAGGATCGACAAAGTTCATCGCGATTGCCCCACCGCGCTGTTCCGTGGTGACAGGACCGTATATCTTAACCAGGGGTTTACCGTTTGGGTATTTGACCTCCACAAGGTTATCCAGCAGCCAGCCGGTCAGGCAGCGCACCCGTTCATGGATCTTGTCCATGCCAATGGATTCGAGATGCCTCAAGCCAATTTGCACAGCGGGTATGTTGAGATAATCCAGGGTGCCATCTTCAAAAGCTGCGGGTACTTCTGCCAGGTAATGGCGTTCAGGTTGCACGCTGGCGACCGTGATCGTCCCGCCGGCAAACCAGGGACGGTGCAGCTTCTTGATCACATCGCGCTTGGCGATAAGCGCTCCAAGCCCGGTCGGGTAGCCGAACATTTTATAAAAGGACACAGGAACAAAATCAGCTTTCCAACGCGAGAGATTCAGCCGATTTGTGGGTACA
This sequence comes from uncultured Anaerolinea sp., assembly GCA_964606265.1. Classification (GTDB taxonomy): domain Bacteria; phylum Chloroflexota; class Anaerolineae; order Anaerolineales; family Anaerolineaceae; genus UBA6107. Next base: position 4,265 of record CAZSGL010000142.1, read on the forward strand.
AATGCTGCGGCATCCAACAGCACATCCCACCCCTGCTCATGCGCTTTGTCAATCCAGGAAAGTGAGTGCTGCACAGCCGAGAAATTGGATTGCGCCGGAAAAGCAAAGAGATTATTACAGCCCTCCTTTTTTTGCTTGAGGAATACTTCAAGTTTCTCTTCATCCAGGCGCATGCGCGGAGGCAGCACCGGAACATAAGTAATCCTTGCACCTTTGGCAATGGCATACTCGCGAATCCCGTTGACGGAATTGTGATTATCGAATGTCAACAAATAGCAGCAGCCCTCACCAAAAGGATAAGCCTCGCCCACCAATTTTAAGGCTCCACTGGCATTTGAGGTGAATATCACCACATACTCCGCGGCATCTGCGTTAAAAAAGCGCAGGATGGACTGGCGGGTGGCTTCTATCAATTCAGTGGCTGCGTATGAAGTCGGGTTGGTTGAATGCGGGTTTCCAAAAACGCCGTTGAGCAGCAGCTCCTGATGCTCGCGTAACTGTGATTCTGCGTATAAACTACCGCCTGTGTAATCCAGGTAAATCTCATGATTGCGGTCGAGGCGGGAGTAATCACTAGCGCGTAACTCATCCAGTGACGCTGTTGACCGATACTCAGGGTAGGCTTGTATAAATTGATCAAATCGGGATTTATCCATAAATGCAATTAAACCATATAACCGGATTTCCGAAGAATCCGTTCATGTATAATGAATTTATGAGTGAAATCGAGCAATTTGCAGACCGTCTTCGCCAGGTGGAATATTTTAAACGCCTGTCTGCAAAAGAGCTAATTGACATTGTCTCCTCAGGATCGATAAAACGCAGCGTTGCTGGAGAATACCTTTTCCATGAAAACGGTGCCTGCGCCGGCATGTACGTGTTGGTGCAGGGGCAGGTGAATTTGCTCAAAAATGGTCCCGACGGACAGGAGACCATTCTTAACACCATTAACCCGGTCACCATGTTCAATGAAGTCCCTGTGCTGGACGGTGGACCAAACCCCGCTTCTGCCATTACCACTCGAGATGCCCTTCTGTGGCGCATCACCTGTGACAAATTCCGCTCACTGTTGTCACGCTACCCCCAGGTCAGTATTGGTTTATTGAGCGTGCTCGCGCGGCGCAACCGGATGATGATCAACCATTATGGGGATCTTTCATTCCGGAGTGTGCCTGCCCGAGTTGCCAAACACCTGGTTGCATTAAGCCTGGACGGCAGTGAAATCATCCATCGCTCGCAGCACCCGATCAAGGTCATTGCAGCCCGGGTTGTGGCTGCGCCAGAAGCCGTGAGCCGCACCTTGAAGGTCTTCAAAATGGAGGGGCTCATCCTATGTGACCGGAAATTCATTCAAGTGGTTGACTTGAAAAAGCTTCAAATGATGGCCAGGATCGAAATGTAATCCCCATCAATTTCTGACAAATTGACGAAAGTCACTGTCTTCTTGCACAAATTGCGCTATTCTATGAGGGTACAAAACAACATAGGAGCGATTCATGGGGTGGTTTTCAAAAAGGTTTACTTATCTATTTAAAT
>CAZSGL010000143.1:0-5664 GCA_964606265.1 uncultured Anaerolinea sp.
AAAGATGAAGCCTTTGTATACGAATTGGAAATGTCTTTTTGTTTTTCATTTTTCCTCTCCATCCTTTTTAGCCTGAGCATCCAACAGGAGTCTGCTGCATCCTTTGCAGGTCAATAACTTCACTTCTTTCCCCTCCTTATTTGTGATCGTAACTTCCTTCCACCCCTTGTCATTGATCCTTTTTCTGGCATCTTCAGCAAATCGCATCTCAATGTCCTTTCAAACTGTTATCAGTTTTCCGGCTGTCAAATAACCGTGCCAGCCAGGGTTCCAATTTGGTACAGCAGACACTAATATGGACGGCGTTATTGTGGGTAATTCTTTGTTTCCATCCCACTTCCACACCGGAGGAACGTCACTACCAGTGACTGAAACCGGAATAACCACTGTTTGTGTGAAGAGATTTTCTCCCCAGCGAATGGCAATCTTCCCGCATTCATCCAGAAAACAATAGTCTCCTACTTGCCCGTTGGTATCTAAATCATCAAGATTTTTGCGTAACATTGTTACCTCTCACTTTCTCTGTCAGACACCGGAAGAAGACATCAGCAAATATGCACACCAAACACCAATAATTTGGGTTGTAATATTCGCAATATCGACAGGGATTGATTCTTAACTGAATTGAATTATTCATTCACCCCTCCTCACCAGATGATCTCAATCTTTGCGTTTACGGCCTGTTCCAACAACTCCAGGGCATTCTTTTTGATCCGCTCAGCCGCAATGGGATTGCCCGCCCGCACCGACCATCCATCCGGACCAGCCCGTACAAGCTCTGCCGGCTTAACCCAGGTCTCGAATTCCGATCTGCTTAACTTCACCCTGGCACTCTCGAGGGCAGAATTCCAGAGGACAAGATAATCTTCAGGGATGACCGCTTTTTCAATCTCGGGAAGAAATGTTTGCGCGCAAACATTCTGAGATTCTGCAGGATCAACCCATCCGGCTTTGATCCGCCAATTCTTCTCGATCCGGTAAATTGCCAGCGGGATATTCTCAGCGGTCTGCACGTGATACCGGATCAATGCTCCCGAAACATGAGGCAACTTGCTCAGCCTGGACCGCTTTGGTTCCCGGATATCAGCTTGATCACAGGCCGCCAGATTCTCACTGACTCGGAATAATTCCGGATCATGCTCTAGTAGTGGTAGTTCTTTAACTTCCAGATCTTTAAGTTCTAGATTTAAAGATCTACTACTAGAGGGGACTCGGAATAATTCCGACTCGGATAAATTCCGAGTCCCATGCGCATGTTCTGTGCGCACCCTGGACTGCACGGGGTGACTGTCCAGGGCTTCTAATTTGCTCGATTTATCAGCATCACTTGAGAGGTTTTCCTCTCCCTGGGAGTCAGGGTTCTCGTTACTGGAGGGGTTGTCGAGCAAGTTCATCAATGGCAGCTGCTGCACCCCTGCACAGATCTGCCAGGCATAACGCCCGTTACGGCTGATCAACCCGTATTCCTCGAGCAGCAGTAAGGCTGCATTAACCGGTTTGTCTGTATATCCTGATGTCCGCTCTAAATACTCTGCAGTTGCCGGCTGACCGATTAACCGGAGGATCATCAGGATGGAGAGCGGAGCGCCTTTCAGCGTCCTCACAAGCTTTATCGAGGGGTCAAAGCTTTGCATAATGTTTGATCGCTTTCTCTGTGATGTATTTTGACTGTGTCGTACCGCTCTCGAGATCAATATAGGTGGCAAACTTGCGCAGGTCCTTGGTGACCAGCATTCTCACCAGGTAATCCGCGGCTTCGGCTGCCATCCGCTGGTTAATCGCCAGCCCCTGGCTGTCCTGCAGTGCCATCTCGGCGCAGGAAAGACCATTATCACTTGTAGTGGAAAGTTCCAAAACTTCCCCGCCTTTTACCAGCTCCGGATGCACAAGGCTGGGAGGCGGCAGCATCCCGCAATAACCGGGGATGGCAAATGCTTTAACCTTATATTCTGGCATCACCCCACACAGCACCTGGCCGTAGGACCGGGTATTTCCGCAATCCAGCCACACGCTCGAGTTCGCATCCATGATCGCTTTTCTCGCGCTCACCCGGTCAACGCATCCGATGATCACAGTCAGCCCTGAAAAATGCCGTAAACTGTCACCCGTGAAGGGTTTTTCAACAGCCCTGATCTCAATCCCCCATGCCAGGCCATACCGCTCAGCCAGCGCTCCAGCCTTGTTTTTGCCGATTTCAGCCATGCAGAAGTTTTGCCGGTAAATATTCTTCTCTTCAACCCGGTCCGGGTCTACAAAGTGGATCTCGACCGATTTACGAAATCTCTCGATGAGGATCTTCCCCACCCGCACCACTGCCGGCGCCAGCCAGCTCCCCGTGCCCCCGCAGCCCACCAGGATTAACCGGATATTCGGTTGTTCTGGCAGGATCAACTTCAAAGAATTGGCAAAATCCAGGTCAATCTTTTGCATCGCGGACTCCTGGGTGTGGGTTGAAGACATATTGGTAAGGGACCAGGGCATAATGACCGTAAATGGATACACGCAACCTTATGTCAACCGCCTCCCGGTCCACCCGGCCCAAAACCCCGTAGATCCGCATCCCGGTTTCATCCCGGTTGTCGGTCTCAGAGAAGAATGCCGGCATGCTGTTGTGCGAATGCACCTCGAGCGGCACGTAATCACGGCTCTCGAGCGGATGTACCGATAATGAAGAGCATTTTTGCGGTGGAGCGGTTAGCATCCAGCTTTGAGTAATTAGATCCCTGTCCAGGTAAAAAAGAAACTCATTCGGCATTGCCCGCCGGCTGGTGCTGATCATTCTACCCAGCAAATAATTGGGCACTCTTTCCTTGATAAAAAGGTAAGGCTTGACCATTTCCAACCCGCGGATATAGCGCTTAGGGTCCCTGATCACCTGCACTGGAATGATCGCCCTGAAGAACTCATTCTTACCTGCCACAAAGATCCCGTTCGCTCCCACCACGTAGGTGTATAGTGGTCCATTTTTCTCCTGAAAACTGAACGGGATGCCGCCCGTTAACATTTGATAATCAACCAGACCGTTCATCCTCTACTCCTTCCCGATCAACAGATCAATGTGTTTGCCAACGGTGTCCCTCATAGAAACGAGTGTTTTCACTGGATATTCCTTCATTCCAACCAGCAGAGGATATTGCTGCCGGATATCCTCCGGGAATTTCTTGCTCTTCCCCTTCGCCAGGTCAGCATTGAATGGGGCTTGGAAAAACAAATTCCAGACCTCCTGAGCGTTTTCCGTGCCAGGTTTCGGGGTGGCATTCTTACCCCAGCAGATCCGCCCATCCTGGTGCACGTTAGGGAATGGCGCATTGAACGCGCTCTGCTGTGGACTAAAGGTATCGGTCGCCAGGGCAAAGAGGTAAAACTCTTTCCGGGCGCACACCAGCACCGTTGCAGGGATCGGGATCACCAGCGATTCATCCGAAAAATTGATATTTGCCATCGTGGGCTTTGACCAGAACACGTACCAGGCTCCCCTGGAGTTATTCCCCACCCGGATGATGCCGTTCTGCAGCCAGCCGCTGTCGGTGGGTTTGCGCGTGAAAGCCGCGCACACTTCGGGCTCTCGCAGCGTCTTGCTCACCACCTCGCCTTCGGTGGCATGGTTCCGCCAGTTATCCAGCGGCTTGTATTTGAAAAGGTAATGCCCCTGGTCGGTGAAATACAACGCAGCAGTAATATGAGGATTTCCGAATAGATCATCCATGCAATCTCACCTTCACCCGATCATTCATGCGCTCGGGGTCACGCTTTCCATAGCTCAAACGTAATCCTTCGAAGAACGGCTTCAGGATCTCCGGGGATTTACTTACCAGCTCACACGCGGCTTCATATTTATCTGTGATCACTTTGGCTATTTTCCATTGACCTTGCAGGTAGCGGATGTTTTTGGCCGTGAACGGGTAGCACAAGGAATCCACATCTTCATTGGTCGCATCGAAAAACGCGTTTGATTTTGGGGTGAACGCCAGCTCTGCCGCAGGGTAAAGCTGTTGCAGCCCTTGCTTTTTCAGGTACTGCTTGAGAAAAACCATGTCAAAAGAATGACCGTAATTGAATCCAACCGCCTCAGTGAATGGCCAGTCAAAATAATCAATGCATTCCTGCCAGATATCTTCTTCTGCAAATCCGAAGTTGGTAAGCAGCAGGAACGCCGTGAGGCTGAATTCCGGTGCGCAGTTGCGGATGTCCGACACCCATTCGTAGGCTTCGTCACCACTGAAGCAATTCAATCCCTGGGGTTCGATCATGAGCAGGAAGTCGCCTTCCTCGGTCCAGCTTTCCTCGATCCCCATTTCCCACAACGGCATCATTTCTTCCAGGATCTCAATGATCTTCGAGCAGTATTCCTCATCCGACCAGACGCATTCAAGGGTTTTCAATCGCTCATCATTTGTAATACCGGCTTTTTTTGACTCCATGATCACCTGCAGCTGCTTCTGTTTCACTTCCAGGTCAGTGACGCGTTCCTGGAACGGCTCCATTCTGCGGCTATGGAGGTCTTTCACCATTTGGCCAAAATTGATCAGTGGAGAAGTGAGCCCAAGGTCCATCTAGAATCCTGCCGGCACCACGAGAGAGGGTTTCGGATCCGCTTCCATGAGCAGTTCACGCGTTCGGCTGATCGCCTGTTCCTGTTTCACGCCTTCAGTTACAGTCTTTTCGATCCTCGAGTCCAGGCGCATCAACTGCTCTGCCGGCAGCTGGTTAACCGTGGCTGTGGTGATCTCCTGGTACAGCTCCACCACCGGGTTTGTGCTTTCCTTGGCTTTGAGAAGTTTTTTGAGGGAATCATATCCCTTGGTGCCGGCTTGTTTGATCACCGTGATATTGATCGTGCCTTCTTTTTCCGGATTCCGCATGATCTTGGCATTGGCCGCCCCCGGGAAGAACGGAGATAGAGCCGCTTTGAGTTTGGTATCATCCCCAGCGATCTCCTCAGGTAATTCGATGGATTGACCTTCGATTGAAATAATGTATTTCATTCTTTCTCCCTTTGTTTTCGATTCAGCATCACACTTTGAACAATAATTCGAACTTCCGTGTTGACAAGTACCATCCAGCATGTGGTGAGGTTGCATAGTGAGTCCTTATTCAATAACTTCACTAATACCGTGGCTGACCATAATTTCTTTGAACTCTTTCACAACCTCGTCAAGGGTCGGGTGCATTTGCGAGTATGCGCCTTTGCGAGATCTTCGATGAAAAAGAATTTTGATATAACGGAAATTACAGGGCCTGATCGATACTCGGATGCAATACCAATGAGCAAGGAAAACCAATGCAGTGAGTCGGTCAAAGTCGAAAGTTGCCAACTCGTTATAGTAATTGATCTCGATAAAGAGTTTGTTAGCCCAATCTACCTTGTGGAGCATATCCTCGAGGTGATAAATACCGAAAGCCCACTCCCCAAGTAAATTGGCAACATCCTCACCTAATGGAGAAAGTTCTGTTTTATTACCGCTCTTTACCCACTCAGCACCTGCATATTTTATTGACACGCCTGTTTCACCGGTGGTGGTCATTCCACCCCCAATTCTTTCAACAATGCCGGCACTTCATCAGCGGTGAGAGTAGCAAAGTAGCGTACAACTGGAGGTTTTCCCCCCGGCCGTCTCAATCCTACAAATACTCCCGCTGGACCCCAGGTTATGGTGAATAAAA
>CAZSGL010000144.1:0-5661 GCA_964606265.1 uncultured Anaerolinea sp.
TAAATGCATCTCCGCCATGCATGTCAAGCTTGGCAGGGCTGGCCAGATCGATACAGTACGCAAATTAGTGACCAAGTAATCTTCCCGCAATCAAAACACCCCGGATCTCTATAATCGAGTCCGGGGTGTTTGTTTTTTGGCAAATCTCTATCTTCGCAGCCAGGGACCGTTGACGGCGTCTGTTGGGATGCCTTGTCCCTCATCCCCCATGCTGAAATACAGGCTGTCGCCATCAATGGAGATCTTCATGTAGCGCAGCGGCTGATCAAAACCGCCGTAATTGCCATTGTTGCGCACCCATTTGGCGCTCATGGTAATCACCCCATTCACCCAATCCACATCAGTGACCTCGAAAAAAGTCTCTCGAATTGAGCCGTTGCCATTGTCGCCGGTGCTCTCCACCAGGTAGACACTTTTCTCGGTGACGGTTAATAATTCCCGCGCCGTTCCCTTGTTGGCATCTTCCTCTTTCATCCAGAGTCCGTAGACCACCGGTGTGGCATCCACTCCGCCCACGCTGCAAAATCCGCTTGTATCCGGCGTGTCTGCAGGCTGTGGGGTTGACGTTGGGTTCGAGCAGCCAGCCATAATTGAACTGGCGAGGAGGATGTAGACAATAATCAAACCTGGAATACGTGGTTTCATAATTACTCGCTTGATATTGGGATTTGAAGAACCGTCCCTATTATAGTCCTTGATGAGACGCCGGGTGGAATTAACCGCGGCGGTCTTTAAAAGCCAGGTCGACTTCCGCAAACATGTTCTTCCATAAATCTGGTTGGTCGCGCTTGCAGGAAGAGAGCAGTTCGCGCACGGGCGCCTCTGGTTGTGCCAGTACCAGGTCGCGCACCTTGGCCGGGCATATAAATGGCGTGGAGAATGCCGCGGCGGCTTCGCCCTCCACAGGGATGAGCCAGTTGCTGGAGGCTAACCCCCACTCCACCACCTCGATCACTTTTTGCCAGGGATCAGGGCGGTTCTCGCGGATCAATTCATACACCACGTTACGCACGGTGTTAACGTCCTGCATGGCAAATAGCTGCCCTGTGATGAACAAAAGCGTGTTTTCCAATGTGTAACCGTTCCAGTTGGGCGGTTGACCTTGCGTTCTCAGGTAAACATGCGCCATGGGATCCAGGCGGAACAGGCGTTTGCTCTGTCCCAATTCTATCTCCAGTGCCTTCTCCTCCTGGTTGGCCAATAAGGCTGCTGACACGAGCATCGCCGCCAGGTACGGACCATTGACCACCCCTTCACTGCACAACAGGTTATGTCCGTCCTTGCCTTTGGCTTCGGGGGCATATTTGTCTGCATTAAGCAGAATATATTCACTGGGCGTAAACGAGAGTTCAGTAATCTTCATCATTGCTCCAAGGGGTTTTAGACAGCCACAAACCGCGGTTCAATGGTCATTGTAGCCGATTTTTATTCGAAATGTCTACTTTAGGCTGCGTAAATAAAGCGTAAAGTTAAGTTTAGAAACAATTAACAACGGAAAACCGGGGGTTTGATTTATGGTTTTTTCTATCTATACTATTATTGATTCAATAGATTAAGTTGGAGTATTGCCATTTGAGCAAGTTTGTTGCTGTCAATCTTCCATACCTGCTTGCCTTAGTCAGCTTGGTACTTTTCCTGCTGACCTTTGGCTTTTTTTTGGCAGCCAGGAAAAAGGCAAGGCAAACAGAACAGCCTCCTTCGTTGGATAAGGAGTCGTATTTACACAAAGCGTTTAATGTTTCCCCGCAAGCCATCCTGGTTACGGATTCCAACGGAACGATCCTGGAAAACAACCAGGCTTTTTCCGACCTTGCTGGTTTTAAAACGCAAGAGTTGGCGGGTCAGAACATTACCAGCATTGCCCCTGCTTTTGATGTAGATAACCTCCTCCACCGGGAGTTAACCACCCCGAGTTCCCAAATCGTGGAACTGGTAAAGATATCAGGGCATCGGGAACACTTTGTCTTCCTCGTCACTCCATTCAATGTAAACGAACAAAAATACCTGTTGATTGTTGTAAGGAATCCGAATGAACTCAATGCGGAAGAAGAAAACACCCGCCGGGCAATGGATGTTATCCAAACACGCATGGATGAACTTTCCACTATCCGCCGTGTAACCGAATACTTGAACCAGGCTACAACGTTGCGCGGCGCCCTCGCACCGGTTTTTGAGATCATCCGCTCCATCACAAAAAGCCAGAAGTTGTGGATTTTCCTGCCAGAAGGCAACACTAATTCCTGCCTGCGTATCGATTATGACCCCCTGAATGCTGAAGACCCCTTGCTGATGACCACAATCAAGGACTTTGGACCCGTATGCCTCACTCTGTTGCTGTCTGGGCACCTGGATCATGCAAAAATCATCCAGAAATGTGACTGCCTGGCGAGCGAAGACTCCGCTAACGCGAAAACCAATCATCACTCACTACCGCTTTATATCGGTAAAAAACCTATAGGCGTTCTGAATTTTATTGAAGACACACGCCAGCCGATCACTGAAAATAGAATTGAACTGATGCATACCATTTGTGATTCCCTGAGTATCGCCATCGAACGCGTGCGCTTGTTTAAGACTGAACACGATCAACGTAAATTAGCCGAGACGATGCGTGATGTGGGCACAAACCTGACCAAGAGCCTTGACCTTTCGGAAGTGTTCGATCTCCTGCTGGTTCAGTTGTCCCGGCTTATTCCGTATGACGGCGGGAATGTTATCCTCGTTAATGAAAATATCGCCCACGTGGAACGTATCCGGGGGTATGAAGTTCTCTCTGAAGAAGCGCTGGCTGCTCTCAAAACCTTCAAGTTCAATGTGGAAACCACCCACAATATGCGAGTAATGATCGATGATCACCGCGCTGTGATCATCAAGGACACCCAGCAGGATGCTCACTGGGTGCCTACCGAACCATCCGGTCACTATCATTCCTGGCTGGGGACACCAGTAATCATTGATGGAAAGGTTGAAGCCTTCTTCGCTTTGGACAAGATAGAACCTGGTTTTTACACCAGCGTGCACGCTGAGTTGTTGACCTCGTTTGCCTCCCAGGCGGCATTAGCAATCAAGAACGCCCGCCTCTATTCTCGGGAATTACGGCGCATTCGAGAGTTGGATGGGCTCCAGGCAACCCTGGCTGGGATCAATACCACCCTGGATTTGAACTCCCTGCTGGAGGAGATCGTCAAGCGGGCAATTAGCCTTCTCGACGCAACCCTGGGAGAATTGGGTCTATTTGATCCGCAAACCAACACTCTGCGCATCGTTGTCTCTGAAAATTTGGATAAAAATTATGTCGGCAATATCATCAAATCTGGAGAAGGATTGATGGGACGTGTCGCCATGACCCGCGAACCTCTCGCCATCGCTGACTACAAGCACTGGGAAGGCATGATGCAGGAATACAAGGATCTAATCCCGCATGCTGGTCTGGCTGTACCCATGTTGGCAGGCGATGAATTGATCGGCGTTGTCGGTGTGGGAGACAAATTGTTCGATCGACAATTTAGCCAGGAAGATATCCGTCTGCTTGAGTCCTTTGCCCAACAAGCCATCATCGCCATTCAAAATGCCCGCCTTTTCCAGGACGCCAGGAAACGGGCTGAGGAAGCCGAAAAACTCACCCGCGCTGGCGCAGTTGTAGCATCCACCCTCAACCAGGATGAAGCCATCAACCGCATTCTCGAACAACTTGCCTTTGTGGTTCCCTACGACAGCGCGACTGTGCTATTACGTGAAGGCGAAAAACTGGTCATTGTCGGCGGAGTTGGTTTTAAGGAAATAACCCCGGTATTGGGAATGGAATATCAATTGGATTCTAAAAATCCGGGTGCTGGGGTATTCCTGAAAAACAAACCGGAGATTATCAGCGACCTGGGTCTGGACAACCCGAACTTCTACCAGATTCCGCAATCCGAACGCCCCATCAGGAGCTGGTTGGGTGTGCCGTTAAATTTGAAGGGGCAACCCATTGGAATTCTCTCACTGGACGCTCATGAAACCAATAAATTTACCGAGGAACATTCCCGCCTGGTAAGCGCCTTCGCTGACCAGGTTTCCATTGCGCTTGAGAATGCCCGCCTCTACACCGAAGAAGTGGAATCAGCCAACCGCTTTAAGACCTTGTACGAACTCAGCCAGGTGATCAGTGCCAATTTGAACCTGGAGGAAATGTACCCGGCAATTTTCCAGGCAGTTTCCAAAATGATGCGCACTGAGTTCTTCAGCATCGCCCTGGTAGACCGCGAGAATGGCGTCATTCGCGATGTCTTCATGATCGATCGCGAACAACCCGTGGAACTGGGCTTCCGCGGTATCAACGAAGGGTTGTTTGCCCAGGTAATTAAGGATGGAAAACCCCGCATTTATAATTCCTTCGACGCATCTGCCATCGCGGATAGCGGCGCGGTTTTGATCGGGGACATGGAAGAGGACGAAATTTCTCAATCCTTGCTCATCGTTCCGCTCAAGACCAGTGCGGGAACCCTCGGCGTCTTATCTGCGCAAAGTTACACCCCCGATATGTACACCAGTGAAGACCTGGAGACACTGGAGCTCCTCGCGGCGAATGTTTCCATCGCCATCGAAAATGCCCAGTTGTTTGATAAGGTTCAGAGCATGGCAATCACCGATCCCTTAACCGGTTTATCCAACCGGCGAAAGTTCTATGAAAATGCCTCGTTGGAATTTGATAAATCCAGGCGTTATGACCGTCCTTTGAGCGTCATCATGATGGATATCGATCACTTCAAAAAGGTGAATGATAGCTACGGACATGCGGTCGGCGACCAGGTGCTGCAGGGATTAGCCCAACTGGTGAAGAGTAATTTACGCCAGGTGGATTTTCTGGCACGTTATGGCGGAGAAGAATTTGTCATTATGATGCCGGAAACAGCACTTGAAGAAGCCATGATGATCGCGGAACGCTTGCGAGAAAATGCCTCTGAAGCCACCCTGCCCACTCGCGCCGGCAACATGGTCATCACCATCAGCCTGGGGGTTGTAAAACTTGAAGATGACTGCCGCAACCTTGAAGAACTGCTCGACCGCTCTGACCAGGCCATGTACGTTTCCAAACGCACCGGGCGCAACAAGGTGACCTCCTGGAAACCAGAACATTCTGCCAGGCTACCAGGCACCGGACCGCTGCCCACCATAAAACCCAACCAGTATATTTAATTAATCAACGGAGAAATTCTTCGTAAAGGCAAGGCGATGCCTTGTCTCAGTAATGACACGCAATTGTAGGGGCAAGGCGATGCATTGCCCTTTGGATTTACAATCCGTGTTCGCGCGCCGCAGCTCGGTAGGCGCAAAAGCCGCAATCCTCAGACGCCGACGGAGGCTCTGGCAGCGACAGCAGGGTTAATACACCCCGCATGAACTCCAGGAACTTTCCTTCGTCCTTGGGCAGCTCCTGCCACGTGACCTGACCGCCGTAGGTGATGCGCTTGTGGTCTGCCCCATGCTCGATATCCACCGGGTCAAGGTAGAGCAAGCCTAGTGTGTTGATCGGCGCCACGTGCAGACCCCGCTCACCCGGATGCTCCAGGGCATAGGCATAAGCGCTCAACTGCCGTCCGTAAAAACCAATACGCTCCCGGGACGGGCTGGAGGTCTTGAAGTCGATCACCGCGTAGCTGCCGTCATCGAACGCCAGCA
>CAZSGL010000145.1:0-1287 GCA_964606265.1 uncultured Anaerolinea sp.
AAGCGAAGCAATCTCGATAGCAATCCGTTAAAAGTCGACTCGGACCACATCCTTACCCATACTGAAGGCTTGTGGGAGGAATTACGGGGGAAAAATATTTATGATCGAAAGCGGCATGAATGATTTTATGCCAATAAACAAGTGTAGAGTATGTGGGCATAAATTTTTTGACGAACCATTGCTGCGATACGAGAACATGCCAAAGGCTGCTCAATTTTTGCCAGATGCAGAGTCGCTTGGAAGCGACAAAGGAGTTGATTTGGAAATCTGTCAGTGTTCAGGTTGTGGGTTGGTGCAGCTAAGCAATGATCCTGTTCCTTATTATAAGGAGGTTATACGTGCGTCTGCTTTTTCAGAGGAAATGAAAGATTTCCGAAGGAAGCAATTCTGTAGCTTCGTGGAAAAATTTTCCCTCAAAAGAAAGAAAGTTATTGAGATCGGCTGTGGCTGCGGTGAGTTCCTATCCCTTATGCAGCAATTTGGTGTAGAGGCTTATGGATTGGAGTATTCAGAAGAATCGGTGATGCAGTGTGTTAAAAATGGTCTAAGGGTTTCAAAAGGATTTATCCAAAGCAGTACAAATAGGTTAAATTTTGCCCCATTTGATGCCTTTTTTATATTGAATTTTCTTGAACACCTACCTGACCCAAATTCAGCTCTAAGAGGAATATATTGCAATTTGACAGATGACGCTATAGGACTTGTCGAAGTGCCAAATTTTGATATGATTTTGCGAAACAAACTTTTCTCTGAATTTATTTGTGATCATTTATTTTATTTTACCAGAGAAACTCTAAATACAACATTAAGGCTAAATGGTTTTGAAATTATTGACTGTAAGGAAGAGTGGTACGATTATATCATTTCGGTTGTCGTAAAGAAAAGAGAAAAGCTGGACTTGTCGAATTCTTATGAATATCAGGCGAAACTCAAAAACGAGATAGACGAATATATCCATCGTTTTAAGGATAAAAAAGTGGCAATATGGGGTGCTGGGCATCAGGCGCTGGCAATCATCTCTTTGATGAAGATAGCTGATAAGGTCAAGTATGTAGTTGACTCTGCAACATTTAAACAAGGTAAATACACACCGGCCACACATGTACCCATAGTATCACCTGACAAACTTGACTCAGATCCGGTGGATGCCGTGATTGTTATGGCCGCCGGTTACTCCGATGAAGTAGCAAAGATTATACGACAGAGGTTTGATAGAAATATAAATATTTCTATATTGAGAGATTTTGGATTGGAAGTTGTTTAAAATTACCAAATGAGTTTTTATAG
>CAZSGL010000145.1:1387-5646 GCA_964606265.1 uncultured Anaerolinea sp.
AGACGCTTTGGGAAACTGTCCAACCTCCTTGGAAAACCTGGTGAAGAAAGGGAATGTCATTGCGGGCAAAGCGAAGCCATCTCGATAATAATCCCTTGAAAGAAGATCTGGATCACATTCTTGCCCATACCGAAGGCTTATGGGAGGAATTAAGGGGGAAAAGAGTGTTTATTACTGGTGGCACAGGTTTTTTCGGTTGCTGGCTCCTGGAGAGTTTTGCCTGGGCAAACGAAAAACTGGGTTTGAACGCTTCAATGCTCGTTTTGACAAGGAATTTAGAGGCCTTCAAAAAGAAGGTCCCGCACTTGACAGGCCAACCGTCCATTGCCTTCCATATTGGTGACGTCCGCTCATTCGATTTTCCCCAGGGGGAGTTTCCTTACATTATTCATGCCGCAGCATCATTAAGCTCTAACCTAAATGGAGAAGATTCGTTGCAGATATTCGACACAATTGTTGATGGTACACGCCACACCCTCGAGTTTGCAAAGCAATGCGGAGTGAAGAAATTTCTCCTGACCAGTTCAGGGGCCGTCTATGGTAAACAGCCTCCCGAAATAACCCATATCCCGGAAGACTATCAGGGTGCCCCCGATCCTACTGATTGGCACTCCGCCTATGGCGAAGGTAAAAGGGTCTCAGAACACCTCTGTATCCTCAATGCCAAGCAATATGGTTTTGAAACAAAGATTGCTCGATGTTTTGCCTTTGTAGGTCCCTATCAACCTCTCAATGTCCAATGGGCTATCGGGAATTTCATCCGTGACGGCCTCAATGGCAATCCGATCTTGGTGAAAGGCGATGGTACGCCATGCCGTTCCTATTTATACGCAGCAGATTTAATCATTTTCTTGTGGACTATACTTTTCAAAGGCGAATCGTGTCTTCCATATAATGTCGGCTCTGATTTTGAAATCAATATCCGATCCCTCGCAGAAATTGTCTCTTCTGTTTTTGAAATGAAAAAAGATGTTGTTATCTCAAGAAAGCCCGTTATGATGACCAATGTTGGGTGCTATGTTCCTTCCACAAAGAGAGCTCAAGAAAAATTGCATTTGAAACAGGAAATAGACTTACAAGATGCCATTAAAAGAACGATTAAGTACATAAAATTTAGGGAGGAGAAAGGAGGAGAATAGATGAATAGCCTATCATTTAATAATCGTAAAGTTGGAAATGGACACCCCTGTTACATTATTGCTGAGATAGGTATTAATCATAATGGCGACATAGAGATTGCCAAAAAATTGATTGACCTGGCAAAAGTAGCAGGCTGTGACGCTGTTAAATTTCAAAAACGAACTGTCGATGTCGTTTATTCCCCTGAAGAATTGGCAAAACCAAGAGAAAGTCCTTATGGGAATACCAATGGTGATTTGAAGTATGGTTTGGAGTTTGAGTTAGAGGAATATCAGGAGATAGCCCGTTATTGTAAAGAAAAGAATTTCCATTGGTTTGCCTCCTGTTGGGATGAGGGTTCGGTCGATTTTATAGATCAATTTGATGTTCCATGTTACAAAATTGCCTCGGCCTGCCTTACAGATGATGAACTTGTCCGTCATACCAGATCAAAAGGGCGACCAATAGTTTTGTCTACGGGAATGAGCACAGTGGAGCAAGTCGACCACGCAATCGAAATACTCGATAAGGATGATTTAGCGATTTTACATGCAACAAGTACATATCCAGCACATTACGAAGAAATTAATTTATCCGTTATTCCAATGTTGCGGGAGCGTTACGGTGTTCCGGTCGGTTATTCAGGTCATGAGACGGGTATTCCAACATCTGTTGCCGCTGTAGCTTTAGGCGCATGCATTGTTGAACGACACATCACTATTGACAGGACTATGTGGGGATCTGATCATGCTGCATCTTTAGGCCCAAGTGGTATTCTACAGATGGTGAGAGATATACGCCTATTGGAAATGGCGATGGGTGATGGCATTAAAAGAGTGATTGAACGCGAGATGCCAGTTATCAAGAAGCTACGTCGCAAAGGGTGATTTCGTGGATAAGATTAAAGCAGTCGTATTGGACATTGATGGTGTTTTGACAGATGGGAACTTTTATTGGGGGTCTAATGGAGAAGAACTTAAAAAATTTTCTTTTTCCGATGTCATGGGTGTATCTTTAGGACGTAAAGCCGGATTGATATTTGCCTTGATTTCTGGTGAAAGTAATACTTTGATAGACCGTTTTGCAGAAAAAATGGGAATAGTTGATATCTATAAGGGAAGTAGAGATAAGGCAGCAGCCCTCTGTTCTTTTTCAAAAAAATACGATCTTGAGTTGTCTCAAGTCTGCTTTATGGGAGACGATGTGAATGATCTTAAAG
Source organism: uncultured Anaerolinea sp. (assembly GCA_964606265.1). GTDB lineage: Bacteria > Chloroflexota > Anaerolineae > Anaerolineales > Anaerolineaceae > UBA6107. The sequence continues at coordinate 3,726 of CAZSGL010000145.1, forward strand.
CATTAGCATTGGCTGGCCTATCTGCCGCGCCTGCTAATGCCCATGATAGTGTGAAACAGAAGGTAATGCTGATAACGAAAAGTAGTGGGGGTCAAGGTGCTGTAAGGGAGTTAGTGGACTTAATTTTGACGAATAAGGGTGAGTAATAAGCATAATGAAACTTTCCGATTACGTTATACGATTTATTGCCGAGCAGGGAGTTAAGCATGTGTTTATGCTTCCAGGTGGCGGTGCAATGCATTTAGTAGATTCATTGGGTAGATGTAAAGATATAGAATACATCTGTAATCTTCACGAACAGGCCTGCGCTATTGCAGCGGAAGCCTATGCGCGTGTTAATAATAATTTGGGTGTTGTCCTTGTGACCACTGGTCCAGGAGGAACAAACACGATTACTGGGGTTGCAGGAGCATGGCTGGAATCAACCCCGTGTCTTTTTGTTTCTGGGCAAGTAAAGCGGTCAGATATGAAAAAAGATCTTGGGGTAAGGCAAATTGGACCACAGGAACTTGATATTGTATCTCTTGTAAAGACCATTACAAAATATGCGATTACGGTAACTGAACCCACGAGTATTAAGTATCACTTGGAAAAAGCTGTTGCTCTTGCTAAATCCGGAAGACCGGGGCCGGTTTGGATTGACATTCCACTTGATGTACAGGCATTCCAGATCAATCCTGAAAGTCTTGAAGGATTTGATAAATCGACGTTGATCAATGATGCAAGTGATTCTGCAAAACTTGTCGATAAGGTAGCGCAAACAATTGATTTGCTTAATCAATCAGAACGGCCGGTATTGCTTGTCGGCAATGGTGTGCGCATTGCCGGTGCGCATGATATTTGTTTGCAAATGATCGACCTTTTACAAATCCCTGTTTTAACCACGTGGACAGGTAAGGATATCGTATGGGAGGCGCATCCACTCTATTTTGGTAGTCCTGGAATCATTGCCCCCCGCGGTCCAAATTTTACAATGCAGAATGCAGATATGTTAATCACTATTGGAGCGAGACTTGATTTTGCAATTACAGGATTTGATAAATCCCTTTTTGCGCGTGCAGCAAAAAAAGTTATCGTTGACATCGATGAATCAGAGCTAAGGAAATTTCAGATATTAATAGACATTCCTATTTGTAGTGATGCCATGTCTTTAATTGATGAAGTCCTGCATCAGTCTTCATCAATTAGAAAAATTAATCGGAGTCCATGGTTAAAACGTTGTAAAGAGTGGAAGGAAAAGTATCCTGTAGTAATTTCAGAATATTGGTCTCAAAAAGAATATGTAAATTCGTACGTATTTACAACTATCTTGTCAGAATTATTAGATACAGATGATATTATTGTGCCCGGAAGTTCGGGATCTGGTATTGATACGTTATTTTTATCCTTCAAGGTAAAACGGGGACAACGAGTTTATAATACAGGAGGCTTGGGAGCGATGGGTTTTGGAATACCGGCAAGCATTGGAGGATGCATAGCAAGTGGACGGAAGCGAACTATTTGTGTTGATGGTGACGGCGGATTTCAGGTGAACATCCAAGAGTTAGAAACTGTTGCAAGGTTGAATCTGCCAATAAAGTATTTTGTACTGAATAATCAGGGTTATGCGTCAATTCGTGCGATGCAGCAAAATCACTTTGGAGGCCATTTAGTTGCATGCGATAGTTCTAGTGGTCTTACGTTACCAGATTTAGTAAAATTGGCAAAGGCATATGGTATAGAAGCAACTCGAATTGGAAACCATGAAAACCTTAAAGAAACAATTACTGCGGTGTTGCAATCTTCAGGTCCTTGTGTGTGTGATGTGATGGTTGACCCAAACCAGCTTATTGGACCGAGGGTCTCCTCATATGTACGCCCAGATGGATCGATAATTAGTAAGCCTCTAGAAGATTTATGGCCATTTTTAGATCGAAAAGAA
>CAZSGL010000146.1:0-5621 GCA_964606265.1 uncultured Anaerolinea sp.
ACCAGGCAGCAGTGGAATTGGAACGGGCGATTGACCTGGGTCTCAACCAGTCCGCATCCTATTATGTTTTGGGATTACTAATCCGAGCGCATTCACCCCAAAAAGCGCTCAAATACCTGCAGCGTTCAGTCAAGAACCCTTCTTATGCGCTGGCGTCCTACCTATTAATCGCAGAGATCTATGAACGCTCCGAACAATTCAAGGAAGCGTCGCTGAATTATTTGCAAGCATTAAAACTTGCAGATATGGAAACCGTTCCCCCGGCTCTGGCAGAAGAACTGGCACAATTGTATGAGCCCATCTTTGAATCTCAGCTGCGTGTTGAAGAAGAAAAGGATCTGCGCAACCTGTGCACCGTCATTAGTGGTCAATTATTACGAACGGATTGGCGTCAATTCCTCATTGAGGCTCGCAATCAACTCCCGCCGCAAAATGAGGCGAATCCTCCCCTGCCGCTCGCGGAAATGCTCCTGGAAACAAGCAGCAGCCAGGTCGTTGAAGCGCTTTCACTTATCCGTCTGCACGCGGCTGAAGGGAAGACACGCACCGCCATGGAGGAAGCGTTTACTGCGCTCACCTACGCCCCGACCTACCTCCCTCTGCACATTCAGATGGGTGAAATGTTGATCAGCGAAGGGCGTATTACCGAGGCGGTGGAAAAATTCCAGGTGGTGAGCAGCCTATACAACTTGCGAGGGGAGACCGCGCAAGCCATCCGTTTGTTAGGCCGGGTTACCAAGCTTGCCCCGATGGATCTATCCATTCGCAGCAGCCTGATCGAATTGTTAAAATCAATCGGACGGGTCGATGACGCCATCCAGCAATACATGGACCTGGCAAATGTGTATTACCTGCTGGCAGAAATGGACATTACCCGGCAGACTTATCTTTCAGCATTAGCACTGACACAAAAATCAGCCAGCGTGCGCGAATGGTCACTGAAGATACTCAACAAACTGGCAGATATTGAATTGCAAAGCCTAGATTGGAAACAAGCCATAAAATACTTTGAGCAGATCCGCTCTTTGGACGGTTTTGATCCCAATCCCCGAAGCATGCTGGTTGATCTCTACTTCCGTATCGGCGTTCCCACGGCTGCCTTAAATGAATTGGACGCCTACCTGAGGTTACTATCCACTTCAGAACAACCATCAAAAGCAGCTTCCTTCCTGGAAGAATTGCTCGTTGAGAGACCAGAGAACGTTGAAATTCAAAAACGCCTGGTAGCCTACTACCGCGAGAAAAATCAACTGCCGCATGCCATTGAAAAACTGGATGCTTTGGCTGAAAAAACGCTCGGCGCTGAAGATATCCCGGGTACGATGGCAACCCTTGGGCATATCATTTCTCTTCAACCGTCCAATGTGGGAGATTATCAAAAATTGTTCCTTGACCTGAAATCAAGAAGTAACGGATAAAAAAAATCCCCGGCGTATCTGCCGGGGATTTTGATAATGCAAATGATATTACCACCACAACCTGAACCACGAATTGCCCAGGGAAGATTCACCCCGCAGGCTGATCTCCGCCTCCACGTTGATGATTGACCTGGCGGGTAAATCGGCTACGGTAAATGTAAACTGGCTGATACCAAACTCATTGGTCTCGGTCAGCCGGTAGAATTCAGTATTCCCGCCTGGAAAAGAAAGCGTCACCCCAACCTGGGCGCCATCCAATGGGCGCAAGTATTGGTCCTGGGCTACAACATAAACCGTCTGGCTTTCACCAGCGCCAACAAGTGAACGCAGCACAAAGACGCGGGTTATGGGTTTAATCAAATTGCCGGCGATATTGGCAGGTGGATCTGATTTCAATAATTCGGGATTCCCAACAACCCGGTCAAAATACAACCGACCGACATCTGTTAAGACCACCCGCTGACCACTGGGTTTATCCGGCCACCATTCCATGCGGGAATTCTGGAAGTACTGCATATAACGCCCATCAATGACCTCGACATCTGAGATCGGGTTGCCAAAGAATTGGGTGCCGTTGTTGGCATCGTAAAATTGAAGGAAGGCATAACATACTGAAAAACCCGTCGGAAACATGCGGCAGGTTGGACCTTCACGCGGAATATCCGCAAGCGCCGCGCCGGATTCATGCAGGAATTCTCCGATTGGAGCTATTTGCGCCTCGGGTCCTTGCAGAGTATCCACCAGGTCAAAGCGGGCGCGTTGAAAATATTGAACGCGGGTCTTGGTAACCGGATCCACAAAATCATCAGTGATGGGGTAACCATAAATAAGCAGCGGATCGGCAGTACTGTTGTAAAGACTCAGGAAATCTCCCCAGATCCAGTGCCCGGTTTCGGACACGTAAATGGAATCTGAGGATTGGGCTGTGGCTGCCTTCGATAGCCCCAGGGCAAGCGCTGCCAGAATTACGATTCCCAATGCAATACGAATAATTTTCATCTATTACACATTATACAGAATTATTCGGCTATTCGCAATAGCGTTGTTTTTTTCCGTCTCGAGAATAGGTAAAATAACCCGGCACCAACGAATCCAAGGAAGCCCGCGCCAATCCACGTGGCTGAAGGGGAGACCTGGTCATTCAGGATACCCCCGATGAGCGGACCAAGCGCAGTACCGACACTCCAGGTGATGGTGTACAGGCTCATGTAACGCGCGCGTTGATCCTCTGGCGCGAGACCAGACACGTAATTGGTCGACGTTGGCATGAGTATCATTTCGCCAATTGTGGCGATCACCATGCACACCCAAAATGCCCAGAACCCTGTGCCAAATGCCACCCCTAGCACAGCCACCGCATAAAAGGCTGCCCCCAGTGTCATCACCAAGGCTGGTTCGCGCCTTTTCACCAGACGCGTCACCAAGATCTGAAAAAGGATGACCATAACCGCGTTGGTTGTGGGGATAAACCCAAACACATTTTCGGCAATTTGGAAATTGGTTTTTGCATGGACAGCCAGAAGGAGCCACAGGGTGGCTGAACACATACGATTAAAAGTCATGGCAACCAGAAAGCTGAGGAGTTTACGATCTTTTAAGGCTTTTGAATAACCCTTGTCCTGGGGGACTGCGCCTTGCAGGGGATGTATGTATTTCGGCATCGTTTCGGCAGAAAGGAACAAAATCAACAAACTGCACAATACCAGCCCAACGCCAGTGAGAGTAAAGGAAATGTCATAGGAAATGGCGGCAATAAAACCGCCAATGGCGGGACCAAGTGCAACCCCAATATTATTTCCCATACGCATGATGGAATACGCTTCAATGCGCTCGTCAGCAGGGACAAGATCGGCGATCATAGCGTCCGCAGCCAGGCGGTAGAGGGGCGTGGTGGCACCGTTTAACGCCATCAGGAGGGCAAATATGGGAAGTGTATCTGCCATGCGAAACAGATACCAGGACACACCGGCAAACAAAAACGAAAAGCCCATTACCCATTTTCTGCCAAAGCGATCCGCTATCGCGCCGCCAATGAACGTGGTGACCAACCCGATAACAGAATTAATGGTTAATACCAGCGTTACCGAAGTGAGAGGCTGGTTTAACTTTTCACTGGCGAAAAGGGTAAGGAATGGCCAAACCAGACTGTGGAAAGTCCACGCCAGCATCATTACGATTGTGATCAACCAGAATTGCCGGGAAAATGATCTGAATGTGGAGAACGCCCTAGAAATCACGGGGATAATTCTATCACGGCTATTTGAATCACCATTATTTTGGATATTTGACTTTATGAAGTATCTCCGGTAAAGTAGAAATAACAAATCTATGAGGAGGATTCATGTTGAAAGAATTTAAGACATTCGCAATGCGCGGCAATGTAATCGACCTGGCAGTAGGTGTGATCATCGGAGCTGCCTTCGGGAAGATCATCACTTCATTTGTAAATGACATCCTCATGCCTCCTATCGGTCTACTTCTGGGAAAGGTTGATTTCACCAATTTATTTGTAAGCCTTACCGGGGTAAAATACGCCAGTCTGGCTGAAGCCCAGGAGGCAGCGGCACCGACCCTCAATTACGGTCTTTTCATTAAAAACATAATTGATTTTCTGATCGTTGCCTTTGTTATCTTCCTAATGATCCGCGCCATAAACAGGTTATCGCGGAAAGAAGAAAAACCAGTTGAAGTGACCACCCGCGATTGCCCCTTCTGCCTGACCAGCATCAGCAACAAAGCCACACGCTGCCCGAATTGCACTTCCGAAGTTACACCCGTCTAAACCATCTAATAACAAAGACCCTCTTTCTAAGAGGGTCTTTGCACGCATCGCCTAGATTCGGCTTTTCGTTTTCCGAGGTTTTACACCAGGGGATGCTCCACCACGATACGATGGTGCAATGATCTCGTAGATGGCGCAAATACGCGAGTCCAGCATACGGCTGCGGATACGCGCATCCAGATCCGCCAGGTTACTGCTCATGGTGATGACGGTCGGAAGTTTGGCGTTGTAGCGCTCATTAAAAATCTGGTACAGTTTTTCGCGCGCCCAGGGGGTAGCGCTCTGGGTACCCAGGTCATCCAGGATGAGAACGGGAGCAGATTTTACCCGATTAAACATGTTATCGTAGGAAGTATTACTAGTGGGGCTAAAGGTCGCGCGTAAGTGATCCAGCAGGTCCGGCACAACCACAAATATCGGCTCGTCCCCCATTCCTTTGCGGTAGTTGCCCACAGCGGCTGCCAGGTGGGTCTTGCCACAGCCGTAAGTACCTGTGAGCACCAACCAGCCCTGCGGGTTTTCTGCATACTCCTGGGCAGCCCTGAAGACACTCTCCAGGTTTAGCTGGACTTCAGGCTCAAGGCGCTCGGGTTCACGCAGGCTGAAATTCCCAAATGAACGATCGCTCAGCAGCTGCAACTGGTAAACGAGGGGATCCTTGCTGTCTTTGATAGGCGCGCGATAATCTGGTGCGGAGATGCGTACACGAGTACACAGATCCGGATCCTGCAAGCGGGAGCGGATGCGGTCGTCCAAATCCTCGAGCGTCAGGTTTGTGGTCACTACCAACGGTAATTTGCGGGCGTAACGATGATCAATGATTTGAAAAAGTTTTTCGTTAGCCCACTTGGTGGTGTTTTGCGCACCCAGGTCATCGAGCACCAATAACCCCACATTGCGGATTTCATCAAAACGCTGCTCAAAATTGGTATCGGCTGAGTCAAAGGAGTTGCGCAGCCAATCCATGAGGTCAGGTACCGTCAGGAAAAGGGTGGTCATGCCAAATTCCACGCAGGCATTTGCGATGGCAGCAGCCAGGTGAGTCTTACCGCAACCGTAGGTGCCCATGAGCGCCAGCCAACCGCGAGGCGAAGCGGCGAACTGCTGCGCCTGGCTTAATGCGTATTGCAATGAATGTATCTGCTCATCCCCCAGTCCCAAGCGCCCTTGAACGGAAAAGGAACTAAAGGTCATCCTACTAAAAGCTTCGAGATTGCTCGCGTTATAAAGACGCTGCTGCGCCGATCGGTTGATCTCGTTTTGCTTGCAGATGCATTGCGTAAGTTGCCCGAATTCCGGGTGACTCACCGGCAGATCACGGCGCAACCAACCCACCCCTCCACAAATCGGGCATACCGGTTCTGTTTTGGTCGTTTTCTCAGTGGCGGACGAATTCACCGAATTCCCCTTCGCTATCTCGT
>CAZSGL010000147.1:0-5576 GCA_964606265.1 uncultured Anaerolinea sp.
GCCAGCATGAACGGGGTGTGCATGGGGCGCATGCTCAATGGAAGTTGGTAGTCTCGAAGGTCACAATGAATAAATCATTAACCCCCCGACTTTAAGGGGGGTAATTGTTTACTTAATGATACTCAAACGGGTGAGCACCTTCCAGCGCCAGGTCAACTTTCAAAACAAATAATTGGTCTTAACTCAATTGAAAAAATTACTCAACGCTGACTGAAGTGTTAGGCAGCTTGATACGCGTTAGAATGACCACCGCTACCAGGTCCAGCCCCAAACACACCAACGCGTTGACCAGAAAGCCGCCAGTGTAGAGGTGCGGCGCTGCCACGTCACCGATGGCGCGTCCGATGGAGAGCGCAGCGATGAATAACGCCATCATCGTGGCGCGGGCTTGCGGCATCACTTCCGTCATCATGGGCAGGGCGCCGACAATTCCAATTTCAAAGGTCAGATAAAAAAAGAACAACCATACAAAAGCCCCGGTTTCGCTTTGCCCCAACCACGGCAGGGTGATAACCCAAAGTCCATTAATGAGAAAACTGATTCCCACTGTGCGTTCCTTGCCCAGGCGGTCTGCCAGGAAACCTGCCAATCCCTCGCCACTCAATTCAGACAACCCGATCACCAGGGATGCCGCACCCAGGGCTGCGATTTGAAGTCCAAATGAATCCTGCATCCACACCCCGAAAACCACGGTCACCAGTTCGTTGCCGATGATGAAGGACATACCCATCAGCATCCCCAGCACTGCGGGAACGGAACGCAGCACCTTCTTAATGTTCTTGAAGACCACCAAGGGTTCAGGTTCGGCAGGTCTATCCTGCGGCACGAAACGCCAGATGAGCACCAGGATGCCTGCCCCAAAAACGGTTAACCAAATGAAAGGAGTGTTCCACCCGGTTGTTTCGAGCAATAGGCCGGTCAGCGGAACCATAACGATGAAGGAAAGCGCCCACGAAACCTCGCTAATCGCCAGGTAAAGCCCACGGCGCTTGTAAGCCACGTTGTCGCCGATGAACGCCTGGATGGCAGAGATGAGCAGGTTGTTCCCCAAGTTACACAACAGGATCGTAATAAAGAAAGTGATGATATGTGGAAACAAACTGGAAGCCAGTGTGCCTGCCAGGAAGATACCGATGCCGATAAGCATGCCGGTCCTGCGTCCCCGCTGGTCAGCGATTGGAGAGAGGAAGGGAACTGCCGCGCTGGCTGCCATGGATACTGCCATAGCCAGGGAGATGGTGGCGATCTCCACGTTTAATCCGGATGCAAACACTGCCAGGAACGGATAGATCATCCGGGACGAAGTGGAAACGATCATCCTCGCAAATGTAAAAACCCCCATTTGTAAATTCAATGATCGTTCAGTAATACTCATAAGTTAATCCTAAATAAAAAACCTCCCGGTCGACCGGGAGGGAGGTTGAAACGATTTACCTATTCGATCGTGCGCTGAGGGCGCTCTGGAAGGCTGTTGAAGCGCACCAGCTGGCGCGTGTAGGATGCCACCCGCCCGATGCGGATGAGCCAGTCCAACTCTTCATCCAAAATGTGGTGGCTGACGTCCTTCTCGACTACGGGGAGGAAATCACCACTGCGTACATCCTGGAACAGGCCGTCACCCCAATCAATAACGATCTCGCCATCTTTCAGGGAGAGTACCCACTGCCTGTTGACTGGTGTCCCACCGCTCATATCAACTCTTTCATAATTGAATGTTAATTCGATTATCCCACAAATGTGTCAAAGGTAGTAGCACGTAATTTTTTCACCAAATCCCCCTGTACTTCCACCCAGATATCGTGCATGGGGCACTCACCACTATTGTCGCAGGAATCAGGATGGAGCGCACAATAATTGAGGGAGATCGGTCCGTCGATCGCTTCGACCACTTCCAGAAGGGAAATGCGTTCTGCGGGTCTTGAAAGCATCACGCCGCCGTGGGCTCCGCGTGATGTGTTAATCAAGCCGGAGATGGAGAGCTGCGAGATGATCTTGGCAAGGAATGAAGGAGGTATCTTTTGTACTACCGCGATCTGGCTTGTGGCAGCCCGCTTGTCAGGTTCAAGTTTTGCCAGGAATACCATTGCCCGGACGGCGTAATCAGCTTGTTTTGTAATTTGCATGTGGGCATCCTTTTCTAGTAAAACAGGTAATTAATGTCCTTTTACTATTCTTATTGTAGTATTCTAGCACGTCTTGCAACAGTGACAATGGTTACCACTTTGTAATAACCACCAAATTCCCTCCTAAAAGGTTCAGGCGGTATAATTTCACTATGACAAAATTCAGATTCCAACAACCTGTTACTGTCCGTTATGGCGACCTTGACCCCCAGTGGCACGTAAACAACGCCCACTTTCTTTCCTTCATCGAACACGCCCGCATGAATTACCTGATGGAGGTTGGCATTTTTGACGGCCATTCCTTCTGGGACCTGCCGCTGATTGTCGGCGATATCCATGTGCGCTACACAAAGCCGATCGAGATGACCGACAAGGTGGTCGTTTCCATTGGCGTTACGCGTATTGGTACGAAAAGCGTTCTGCTCGAGTGCGAAATCACCGGGGAAGGCGGCGACCCCTTGTTCGCGACTGCGGAGAATACCCTGGTGGCATATGATTACCATACTAAGAGCGCCGTGCCAGTATCAGATGAGATGCGCGCGCAATTTGAACGATACGAGGGGAAACCCTTCAAGAAAGGCGAATGAGCATGAAACTTCCAGAGGTTGACTCCGCACTGCTGACAAAATTCCTGGTGGATCTTCTGAAATCACCCAGCCCTACCGGTTTTGCCCAGGAAGCCATTGCACTGACCGACCATGTCTTTAAAAACCTGCTGGGAGTGAAGACTAAACGCCTGCCCCGCGGCGGCTTGATGGTTACGCTTGCGGGCGCAAAAGACGACACGCCACGCGGACTAACCGCCCATGCGGATACCCTGGGCGCCATGGTGAAAGCCATAAAGCCCAACGGACGACTGATGCTTACAAAAATCGGCGGCGTGATCTGGAACACGGTTGAAGGCGAAGGCTGCACCATTTACACCCGCGAAGGAAAACGCATCCGCGGCTCCATCCTCGTGACAACCGCCTCGATCCATGTTTTTGGTGATAAGCTTGCGGAGACCCCACGCAAGGAAGAGAACATGGAGGTCAGGCTCGATGAGCGCGTGACCAATGCCGACGAAACCAGGGCGCTGGGCATCGGGGTGGGCGATTTCGTCTCCTTTGATCCGCGGGTGGAGCTGACCAACGGATTTGTGCGTTCGCGCCACCTGGATGATAAAGCCTGCGTGGCTTGCCTGGTGGAAGCGGTACGCGCACTCACCAGCGCCGGGCTCAAACCTGTACAGACGGCATACATCTATATCAACAATTATGAAGAACATGGGTTCTTCTCGGAATCGGATTTCCCGACTCCGATCAGCGAACTGCTGGCGGTGGATATGGCGGCAGTAGGTGAGGGGCAAACCTCGGATGAGTACCACGCCACCATTTGCGTTAAGGACAGCAGCGGACCGTACCACCACGGATTCAACCAGAGACTGCGCAACCTGGGCGACGAGTTTGGCATTGAATACAAGGTGGATATCTATCCCACCTATTCCTCGGATGCCAGCGCCTATTGGCGTGCTGGCGGCAACATGCCCATCGCGCTCATCGGTCCGGGGATCGACGCCTCGCACAATTACGAGCGTACGCATACCGATGCCTTGCAGGATACCACGCGGTGGCTGATGGCATATTTGTTGAATTGAAAAGACCCTTAAGTCAAGAACCCACCTCGCATGAGATGGGTTCTTTTTATTAATTTACGCTCAAAACATTTATTCACATCCGGGGTACAAGTAGATCCTGCCCAATGGATCTGTGAAAACCTCAACCAATCCTTCTGTTACGCCATAAACTTCCACCGGGAAATTCCGGGCAGATTCCCGGTCCATTCTTTCAAAGTTGGATGGATCAAAGATCACCAACGCTGCACATTCTTCTCTGAACGCAAGCTGCGCCGGAGTGTCCACGTCTCCATAGCGTTTTGTTGTTTGAATGGCAGGATCAGCCAATCCCTCAAACGAGCGGTAGGCTTCTTTTTGTGTGTAGAAGAGTGTTATGGAGACTGAATTTGTGATGATCCTCTTTTCGTCTGAAAGTTTCTGAATTTGAGAAATGAAAGGAGTATCTTTTAACCGGGATGAAGTATACCCTTCTCCATATCCGTGCATTAATATCGAGACTCTTTTCACCTGAGGGCCAAACGTCAGGCTGAAAAGTACAAAAGTAAAGCACATTACAGCTATCCCCCACCACCTGTTTCTGAATATCCTGGTTGCGATGTACTCAAGCCCAAGAATGAGAATGAAAAGAAACGGAAGCATTGGAGAAAGCATGCGTTTACTAATAGCCGGCGGCGGGGAGGTGAATAAACTGGCTGCCAGCAGGAAGAGCAGATAAATGACCAGGTAAATGGCGCTTATAAGGACCAATTTCCTTGATGCCGAATAGTCAGCCAACGAGTTTCTGTTTTGGCGCGATTGTAAAAAACCATACATTATCAGTGCGAGGAATCCGATAACCAGGAGCATTCTGACAACAGTGGCGTCCACACCGGGCAACAAGCCACTGCGGTATGGGAACCAATATTTGGCCGAATTATAAATATTAAGGAAGAGTTTACTGGCGATAGTCCCCGGGTCGCCCATCAGTGTGACCGTCCTGGCTCCCCTGCCATAAACCAATGATTCCACAAGGAGCCAGGCGGCGAAGGGGGCGGCTGAGACAACTGCGTAAACCACGAGGGATTTCAGGCGGGCGATCCAGGGTGACTTTAAAAACAATAACAGGAATATACAACCACTGACCAGTACAGAAACCTGTTGATAACGGATGAACACAGCCGCGGCTGAAAGCAATCCCGCCAACACCAGGTGGAGAAGTCGTTCAGTTTTGGTGAACAAGACCAGCAGCAACAATGCCAGGGTACCCGTCAGGATGGCGGAAGCCTCAGACATGACCCCACTGAACGAGTTCAGCAGGAAAGGCGAGTAAAGGATTATCAACCCATATAATAATGGGAAGAGCCTCGAGGAAGTGATACGCCAGATCAACCAGCCGCCCAGGAAGATCAGGAGCGCAAAACAGACGATATCTATCCAGCGCGCTGCTTCCACCGGAGAAGCTGTGACCAGGCTGGTCAAGCCGATCAATACCGGGTAGCCGGGAGGGTAGTGGGTGAGCCTGGCAAAATCGCCATTTGGCTGAGTGAATCCCACCCCGCCGCCATTGATCCAGTTGATCCCGGCCGCGACATACACAGAGGAATCACTGAATGCCCACGGACCTAAGTTCGTGTTGTAATATATCAGGTACCCCCCTGCAAGGCTGATGAGCACAAGGAAAACCCAGAATAATACAATTGAAATCTTGAATTGTTTTTTCATATTTTCGATTATCTCACATCAATCCGTTCAAAATAATATTGAAATGAACCGACACTAGGTTTCCAAATCATGGGAATGGAGAAAAATTCTAATCAGAATTTTATATCTTTTGGATACAATAAGGTTAATTAAAGCAT
>CAZSGL010000148.1:0-5558 GCA_964606265.1 uncultured Anaerolinea sp.
TTGATACGGACACAAATATCATCATTATTGCTGCTACCAACCGCCCGGATATCCTTGATCCAGCTTTGTTACGACCCGGGCGTTTTGACCGCCGGGTTGTATTGGATCGTCCGGACGTTAAGGGCCGTGAAGCTATCCTTAAGGTACATATAAAAGGGAAACCAGTCGATCCTGAAGTTCAATTATCCATAATCGCAAAATCCACACCGGGTTTTGTTGGAGCTGATATTGAGAACCTGGTAAACGAAGCAGCCATCCTGGCTGCCCGGCGTGACAAGAAAAGTATTTCACAGAGCGAGTTTGAAGAATCCATAGAACGGGTAATCGCCGGTCCCGAACGCAAGAGTCGGTTGATCAGCGAAGAAGAAAAACGCATCGTTGCCTATCACGAAGCGGGACACGCAGTAGTGATGAATTCTATTGCTGAATCCGACCCGGTGCAAAAGGTTTCAATCATTGCCCGTGGTATGGCTGCAGGTTATACCATCAGTCTTCCGATTGATGAACGGACTTTAATGGCGCGCAAGAAAATGATGGCTGAAATGGTAGGATTATTAGGCGGGCGCGCCGCTGAAGAACTTGTTTTCGATGACATCACATCAGGAGCATCGAATGACATTGAGCGTGTGACTCAGTTAGCTCGAACTATGGTTACCCGTTTGGGAATGAGTACGGAATTAGGACCAATGGTATACGGACAAAAAGAAGAACTCATCTTCCTCGGGCGAGAAATCTCTGAACAGCGTGATTACTCCGAACAGGTTGCTGAGAAAATAGATAAAGAAGTCCGTGTCATGGTGAGTGACGCTTATAATCGAGCCCGAGAAATCCTGACAAAATACCGCAAGCAACTGGATGCCGTGGCTCAGAAACTACTTGAATCCGAGACGCTATCCAGGGACGAGTTCGAGGCGATTTTCCCGCCGCCTGTTGTTCACAAAAGTGGTACACCCCTTTTCCAAAGTTAGTAAAACCGGGAGGCTTAAGCCTCCCGGTTTTTTACTTCTTGCCAAGTTTGTACTTAAGCACTTTTCCAACTGTTGACCTGGGAAGAGAACTTAATATTTGGATTTCCCTGGGTATTTTGTACCCTGCAAGTTTGTCTCTGCAATATTCTTTGACTTGCCAAAGATCAAATTGGACATTTTTTTCTAGAACAGCCCATAGTTTTACACACTCCCCCAATTCATCATCAGGCTCCCCCGTTACTGCGCATTCAATAATCCCCGGCATCTGGTGTATTGCGTTCTCCACTTCCGCTGGCCACACCTGTAATCCGCCTACCTTTATCATTTCCTTTTTTCTACCGACAATATAGACAAAGCCATCTTCATCCATGCGGTCGATGTCACCGCTGTGGAGCCAGCCATCTATTAGTGCTAATTTTGTTTCAGCTTCCTGCTCAAAATACTCACTCATAATTTGAGGTCCTTTAATTAATAATTCACCCTGTTCACCCACCTCCATAACAGTATTGGTATCTTCAATTGACACTATTTTGCTTTCAACATCTGGTAACGGAAGCCCAATTGAGCCTGGTCGATCGGGAGTTTGGATCGGGTTACAATGTGTTGCAGTGGGCGCTTCTGAGAGACCGTATCCTTCCACAAGCCTTCCAGCGATAATTTTTTCAAATTCATTTTTTGTCTTCAGTGGTAGTGGTGCGGAGCCAGATATGCAAGCTTTGATTGAGGTAAGATCCACCGTCGGATCCATTGCAGGATACGCCAGGTTGATAGCGTGGTAGATTGATGGAACTCCAGGAAAAAAAGTTACCCTTTCTCGACTGGCTGTTTGTAGAATGAGTTCAATATTCCTCGGGTCTGGAAGAAGAATGATTGTCGCCCCCATCGCAACCCCGACATTCAAACCGATAACCATACCGTATACGTGAAATAAAGGGATGACGGTTAAAAATTTTTCTTCTCCCTGCCTTAATGGAGTGAGCCATTTTGAAAACTGAATCACATTGGCAACAATATTTTTATGCAGCCCCACGGCTGCCTTTGGCAGACCGGTCGTTCCGCCGCTGAATTGAAGTACAGCCGGATTGTTGGGGTTAACCCTTGGCAAATTACCTGAGGCACCTTCAAATTGATGATTAAAATCCACTATGTTCTCGCGACTTTCGCCTTCTCCAATTTTCCCGGGTATCTCAGTGAGAATCAATTTTTTGAATTGATATATCATCTGGAGTTGAAGAAAATTTTCAATATTCTTGTTTGAACCGATGAAAAATGTAGGTTTGGATATACCAACCTGAAAATCCATTTCTCTCAGCGGATAATAAGGGTTTATTGCCGCCACCACTCCTCCGGACATGAGGATGGCATAATAAGATAGAACGAAATCAATGCCATTAGGAAGGCATAAACCAACCCGGTCCCCTACCTTAAGTCCCCATTCGATCAACCTCAAAGCCAATTGTGTTGACTGCTCCACTAAAGTACCGTACGAAATGTGCCGCTCACCCTCAATTAATGCGTCTTTTTGTGGGAAGAGTTCTCCACTTTGTTCCAAAAATCCAAAAACGGGCATATCAGGATAGATTAGATGTGCTGGGACTCCAGGATCATAATTTTTAATCCACGGCGATTGATTAATCACATGATTGCCCTTTACTCAGCCAATTTGACACCGATGGACGAATCCTATCAATCGGATCAGGGTCCATCTCGAACCATTCGATACAAGGGTCATCAGGTTTGAACCAGTTAGTTTGTTTTCGGATAAAATTCCTGGTTTTCTTTCGCATCAAAACTTTTGCTTCTTCAAGGCTAATTAAACCTTGAAAATATCGAATTACCTCAGAATACCCTATTGCTGTTAGTGAATGTGTTTCCAATGGAATACCCAGGGATAATAAGTCTTCAACTTCCTGAACAAATCCTTCGATAAACATGGATTCGATACGAGCATCAACGCGTTGAAATAGTTCGTTTCTTGGTCTTTTGAGCCCAATAACCTTATAGTTATGAAGTGGGGTGTCTTTTAATCGTTGGTCAGAAAACCGGTAACCTGTAAGGAATATTACCTCAAGCGCTCGTACTGTGCGCCTAAGATTATCAGGGTCATTCATTCCGGCAGCCCTGGGATCAACCATCTGCAATTTTTTATGCAACTCGCGTGATCCAATTTCCTTTCCCCAATTTTCTAAAACAATTCGCATTGTCAGATCAGGAGCCACCTCAGGGATATCCCAACCCTCAAGCAGAGACCTCACATACTGCCCGGTTCCTCCTACCAAAATGGGAAGCCTTCCCCTGGATTGAACATCTTCTATGGCTTTTTTTACATGTTCATTGTATTTCGCTAAAGACCAGGAATCCTGTGGTTCAGCTATGTCGACCAGGTGATGCTTAATTTTTTGCAACTGGGCTTTCGATGGTTTTGCAGTCCCGATATCCATTCCTCTATAAAGCAATCGGGAATCTGCTGAAATGATCTCTCCATTGATTAATCCTGCCAACCGAATCGATAGGTCGGTTTTTCCAACAGCAGTGGGGCCAACAATGATCAAAACAGGCTGTTTACTTTTAGAATTCATTTTGGAACCATTCAATTTGTGGTGTTGCCTTTTCCGGTTGACCAATTACTGCTACTACGTCCACACGCCAGGGATCACTATTTTTATTGTGGTAATCCATAAACCACTGGGCACATTCACTCATGCGATCCATTTTTTCTTCAGTAACTGAGTCTTCAGGGTAACCACTTTCCATATTCGACCTGGTTTTAACCTCAACAAATACGGTTATACCTTCCGCAGCCATAACCAGGTCGATTTCTCCATAGGGTGTTCGTAGATTACGATCTATCAATTGAAGTCCGTGTGTCACCAAATACTGGCAGGCAAAATCTTCTCCCCATTTTCCGATATCAATACGATAATGATTTCTAGCTCGTTTTTTCATACTTAACTAATTAAAATTCTACCTTATTATTCTTGCTCATTCAACAATTAAGTAGCCTCGGAAAAATCCTGATAGAATTAGTTCCACAATTGGAGAATACATGGCAATTGCTGAAATTATTACGATTGGAACAGAATTGCTTTTGGGAGACACCCAGGATACGAATACCAGCTATATTGCTTCCCGGTTGAAACACAATGGATTTGATCTATTTCGCACTACGATCATAGGGGACAATCAAAATCGTATTGCCGAGCTTATCCAGGAGAGTTTGCAGCGAACAGACATCGTCATCACCACTGGAGGACTGGGTCCCACGATTGACGATCCGACCCGTGAAGCTGTAGCAATTGCGATGAACAAAAAGCTCGTTTTCCATGAAGATTTATGGCGGCAAATTCAAGCCCGTTTTCACAACCGCGGGGCAACCCCATCTGAGAATAATAGAAAACAAGCATTGATTCCTGAAGGCGCGGTTGTACTGGAAAATCGGTACGGAACAGCTCCAGCCTTTATCTTGCCGGTGAATCAAAAATTTATCATCTGCCTGCCCGGAGTTCCAAAAGAAATGGAACTATTGTTTGAAGAAAAGGTGCTTCCTTTCCTAAAGGTGAATATTCTCACTTCACATTTACTCGTCGAACGTGTCATCCATACTGTAGGAATTGGTGAATCTACGTTGGACTCATTGATAAGTGAATATGAAAAGCAATCTAATCCAACTGTAGGGCTTACTGCCTATCCAGGGTTAGTGGATATACGCGTTGTAGCTTCCGCAGATTCGATTTCCACTGCGACGCAGATGGTCAATGAGTGCCACTTCGCGATACAACAACTAATTCCAAATCATATTTTTGGAACGGATAATAATACTCTTCCCGAAGTCATCTGCAATATGGTTACTTCTTCTGGTCGTAAAGTAAATATTTCCCTGTCTGGCTTCCCGCCAGGTTTTAACCTGGGAATTTCTCCTTCCGAACACATCAGCCTTACAGTTGTAAGTGATTTAGCCGAAGAAGATTTTTTCGATATCACTCCCCAATCACAAGCAACTACTATTGATATACCCTTCTCATTTATTCTACAAAAAGAAGGGGATGAGAATTCTTATCAACTCGTGAACAAATCACCAGGACGCTGTACAATTACAAAAAAGTATCTTGGTCCACCTGAAAATACCTTCACTTGGTTCCGGAATTCGATGCTATATTTCATCTGGTCAGAAATCAAATTACATTACTCGGCAGAGGAAAAGAATGAATAAAGTTGATATGATTTTGAAAAACGCGATCATTATTACGATGGATGCAGAATTTCATCAATATGAACCGGGAGCCATCGCAATAACCGAAAGCACTATTCAAGCAGTTGGGGATGAAAACGAAATCTTTAAGGCTTACGAAGGGGCACAGGTAGTGGACTGTGGGGGAAAAGTCTTGATGCCCGGTTTGGTTAACGCCCATACCCACGTTCCAATGACACTCCTGCGGGGATTAGCCGATGACCTCAGGCTGGATGTTTGGCTTATGGGATATATGATGCCGGTCGAGCGCGAGTTTGTGTCACCAGATTTTGTTCGACTGGGAACGCAGTTGGCATGCGCCGAAATGATCAGATCCGGTATCACCAGCTTTGCAGATATGT
>CAZSGL010000149.1:0-1643 GCA_964606265.1 uncultured Anaerolinea sp.
CCTTCAGGAAAATTATTTTCAGTTTTGATGTAAGCCCTGGTGGCAATTCCCCGCAAGCCGCGTAGCAAGTTCATGTGACTCACCACGCGATTAAAAACTGCCCCTGATTGCCTGTTCCCATTCAGATCGAGGATATCAGATGGTAAGCTGGGATCAAAAGTTACCTGCGTGAGGGTGGTGAGTTCCTCCAGGTTCATGGAGATGGAACCATTTTCGGGCAACCGGAGGGTTTGATCGTGGTTTCCCCAATACTTGATGAAGGCAATATTCGGGTGAGCAACGGCTGTGGCAGATTGAATTGTCATGGTTGAACTTCCATAATCCTAAGAGGTAAAAACCCTGGTTACTCGTGAATTGATCTGGCAGGTAATTTCATATGTGATGGTGTGTAGTTTCTCAGCCCATTCATCACAAGTGATTTCATTATCACCGCTTTTACCTATAAGAACAACAGGATCGCCAATCTTTACCAGGGTTTCTGGACCAAGATCGACCATACTCTGATCCATGCAAACACGGCCAACAATTGGGAAGGATTCACCGTTGATGAGCACGCGACCGGAATTGGAGAATAAGCGATTAAAACCATCGGCATACCCGACTGGAATGGTAGCAATCCAAGTATCAACAGGTGCGAGCCAGGTGCGACCATAGCCAATGCTATCTCCCTTAGCCACCTTTTTGATGAAAGATACACGTGTAAGCATACTCAAACCTGGTTTAAGATCGATCGTGCGAGGGGTTGTTTTATCAGGATAATAGCCGTAGATCATGATCCCCGGGCGTACCATATTCATCCAGGCTTCCGGATGACCAAGCACAGCTCCCGAATTGGCGCAATGCACCAGGTCAAGCTTCCGCCCGATTACGCTCTCAATTTCACCCACACACGTTTTAAAGCGTTTTACCTGCTCAATCGTGAATGCTTGATCAGCAGAATCGCTCACGGGCAGATGGGTAAAGGCACCTTCCAGGTACAAATTCGGGGTATCACGTTCAATCAATCGCGCGAGCTCAGATGCCTGATCGACTGGGACGCCAACCCGCCCCATACCGGTATCAACTTTGAGGTGAACCGGGGATTTTTTATTCAGTTTTGCTGAAACCTGTTGCGTCTCAATTGCGTTTTCATAACTGCATATTGGCAGAGTGACATCATTAATAAGAGCTGCCTCGATCTCTTCACTAAAGGTTGGACCAAATTTCAGGATGGGGAGGCAGATTCCGGCTTGCCTGAGCTGCATCGCTTCAGGTACCGTGGCAATCCCCAGAAAATCAACACCGATTTCTGCTGCCTTGCGGGAGACCTCAACCGCGCCATGCCCATACGCATTGGCTTTCACCGCGATCAGAATCTTGCGTTCGGGACCAATTTTCCGGCGAATACTTTCAATGTTGGCGCCAATATTATCAAGATGGACCTGAACGTGAGTATGATAAAGCAAGGGGAGTTGTTCCAACTTTTAGCCTTTAAGGACCACTTTTTGCACATAGGTTGAGGTTGCTGCCGCGAGGAGCGCACCATAACCTGGGAAGAAAGCCACCTCGCTACCAACACGAAGATCATTCGCCACATCTTCCACGTCCAGGATGAGGTGGTCACTGCTGCCGCCTAATACTTCAATACCTGAATCTTGCGGCTC
>CAZSGL010000149.1:1743-3173 GCA_964606265.1 uncultured Anaerolinea sp.
CACGGTCGGCAAAGCATCCGGCCAAATTCCTTCGCGCAGATCGCCAAGATCCACCATCAGAATGACCTGGTGAGTTTTCCCAAGGGATTGCGAGGCTTGTGATAACATCCTGATCGTTTCCACTGATGAGTTTAACGAAATATCGGAAAACTCAACGACTTCCTTGATACGATCCCGGGCTGGAATGCGCAGCAACATCAACGGGAGGGAAACCTTCAACGCGCGTATCGCCTGCAGGTTCTCCAGGCGAGAATCAGCCAGCATATCCACGCCGGCATTTACCAGTGCATGCACTACTGCCGGGTGTGCACAAGCCACTTTCGTGACGCCGGCAACGGAGATGCCATGTTCGTGGCAGAGCGTTACGATTGCACGGGCATTGTGCTCGATGCGATTGGGGTAGATTTCAAGTCGGGGAGTGAAGCTCATTTCATGGTCTCCATTTTCACCCAATGTGCAAGTGTGGCTTTCACCTGCTCCGGGTAGGTGCTGGCGAGGGTACCCAGGGCGGAAAAAAGGTAATAATGGTCGAGGAGAATGGTGGCTTCCGGCGGCGGCAGCAAATATTTTCCCGCTCCGAGGCACACACCTTTTAGAATATCAAATCCGCCGTCAATCCTGGTCAAAGCTCCGCCAGTACCGATCACCCATTTTACCGCTGTGAGATCTTTTCCACGGACAGTCTGCTTCTTACCGGTTGGTGTATACGATTCCATGATAATTCCGGCATGCCGCCGGATTCCCACATCCACTGCCACCTTACACAGAAAGCGGGTTAATGCTTGTTCGTCACTTGAATGCGGAATAGCCTTCAAATCAGGCAATAGGCTTTCCCATTGTTTATCTGCCTGCAGTTCAATTATATTGCGCGCATTAATGTATACCCCAAGGTCACCTTCCACAGTGCGTTTGGCGTAGGGTTCCGGTTCGAGCTGGCGTGAAGTCCATTCCAGGCTGCCATTGGAAACACTGTGAACATCAGTGGTGGCACCGCCAACATCAAACACCAGGCAATCCCCGCAACTTTCTGTAAACAACTCTGCGCCAAGTAATACCGCACCTGGGGTTGGGATAATCTCTCCCTGTGTCATTTCTTTGAGATGCTGCATACCGGGCGCGTGGATAATGTGCTGATTAAAAACTTCATGAACCACTTTACGCAGGGGGCGGGTGTTGAGCACGTCCACTTCAGGGAAAACGTTTTCAGCGATTAATAGTTCGACGCCATGTTCCCGGAATATTTTCTGAATGGGCTGACGAATGGCGGAGTTGCCTGCATAAACCACCGGAGCATGAATTCTAAGTTCCGCGATGGCGCGGGCATTTTTGAGAACGATATCTTTTTCACCGAAATCCACACCACCTGCCAGGAGGATGATATTGGGATCGATCGACCTAATTTCTTCAAGGTTGTCTTCCTCCAATAAACC
>CAZSGL010000149.1:3273-5556 GCA_964606265.1 uncultured Anaerolinea sp.
GCCACATGGTCGAAACGTCCTTCCGGCAGCAATGTGAACCCATTCACCTTGGTAATGGTGGAACCAATCTCAACCGTCAGAAACTCGATCTTGTCTGTCAAAAAGACTCCAAAGCGATTAGAGCAATCCGCGGGATTTCAAAACCTTGACGATGGCATTGACGACATGGATTCCCTTGGTTCCACGACCAAATGTCGCGTCCAATCCGGTTTCAGCCGCCATCTCGCGATTCACCTGGGTTCCACCGGCGATCAATACAAGTTGATTTCGAACGCCGCGTTCAGTGCACAGGTCAGCCAGTTTTTTCATCTGGGTACGGTGGGTATCATTGTGGCTAATAATGGTGGAAATTAAAATTGCCTGGGAACCAGTTTCAATTGCTGCATCGATCAATTTGCTTACGGGAACCGAAGTTCCCAGGTAATGGTACTTAACGCCATATTTTTCAATTCCGCCGTGCTTGATATCAAGGATCTCACGCAAGCCAACACTGTGTTCATCTTCACCAACAGTAGCCGCGACAACCTTCAAGCCAATTTGCTTCACTGCTTCACGTAAATCATCCTCTGGTAGGATGACCTCCTTTTCAGGAACTTTTAACGTGTTTACTTCAATATCAAAATTGATCTTGCCTTTTACTTCAACAAAGCAACCCTCAGCCGGCTGCATCACCTGGATATTGACCACCTGTGGATCGAAAAGACCCAGCTTAGTTGCCATTTCAATCCCATAGGCAGCCGCGAAGTCCTCGGTTAGGGGTACAAAGAACTGAGTAAGAATGGTGCCGTCGCCAGCCCATTCGGCTTCCGGTTTTACTTTGCCGCCCTTGCGATAGGGATAGGAGATTTCCAAACGTTTGTTACAACTGTCATCCGGGTCGAGCTCATCGATGTAGACAATTTTTTCAGGTTTGCACATTGTGCAGCCATTAATCAGATCGCATGCACAATTTGTTCCTTCTGGAAGATGGTTTTCCCCGAAGTGATCGCACACGGGAGCGTAATAATCTGCATTACGGGCGATGATCGAATTTGCTGCAACTCCGCCCTTGCCATCTCGGGCAATGCCGTCCCCGGCGCGTTCGGGGAACTTGGCTGAATCCACAAAGAAACCTTTTTCTACAGCCGCGAAGTATCCGCCCGTGGCAATCACCTCTTCGAGGAAAGCGATGGCCCTGATCTTGAGGTCCTTGACCATCTCCCCAAGGGGACCTGAATGATTTAGAGAAAGTAACTCCTTGATGCCATCCAAAGCTGCCCAGGTTTGCTTCACGGTTTGGACACCGCGAATATTGTTGTAATGCCAGGGTACATTGCGTCCCTCGTCCGGGGTGATGGTACTCTGGATATCAGCACTGGTCAGCATGGAGATAAGCGTGTCGATGGTATGAGTTCGAATCGCCTCCTCGATATCCGCTTCAATATAGCGTGTGTTTTGTTGGGCGCGCATTTTGAAATCAGAAAAGAGATCACGCAAAGCCACTGCGTAGGGCAGGTCGTACCAGAGCTTAGGTGCAGGGGGAGCGTCGGGGGGGACAGTGGATAAACCGATAAGGTCCTTTTTCATCCCCACTGCCACGGAAAAAGCACAGTTAATGCCGTGTTGGACCATTAACTCGGGCATCACCAGCCAACCGGCTTTTGCGGTGGCGTTGGCATTGTGAGCACCATCAATCTGGAAAATATCTGCTCCAGCCATCACTTTTTTGGCTTCAGCAGCATCTACAAAGGAGCGGTACATGTTCACGTTACGATAGAGGACATTGTATTGAGGGTCCTGGTGTGCTCCATTGATGCCTTCTTCAGAAAAGAGGACGGCTACTTCCGGCCCAGCCACACCTGATACATAACTGTG
Organism: uncultured Anaerolinea sp.; assembly: GCA_964606265.1. GTDB lineage: Bacteria > Chloroflexota > Anaerolineae > Anaerolineales > Anaerolineaceae > UBA6107. Next base: position 5,128 of record CAZSGL010000149.1, read on the forward strand.
AAAATTGATCAGGCGACCGACTTCATCTTCAATCAGATCACAGGCTTTTCGGCTGGCACGAATTTGCTTGCGAGTGATCGGCACACCGCCTGTCCCTTCGGGGGTTCCTTCCAATAGCCCATCAATGTGGCTTTGACCGGTGGTGCGGATGACCATGATGTGGTCAGCGCCGTGCCAGGCTGCCATGCGCATGCGCCGAATATCATCCTCAAAGCGTCCTGAGGCGATTTCGGTGGTGACCACACAACTGGGTTGAGGGTCGATATGGTCAAAATACTTGGAAGCCGGCAGACCGATGCTGTTCTTAAGGGGACGCGACATATCTCTATAATGGAACGGTCCCATTTCAATGCCGCCTTGAGGAACATCCCGCCAGGTCCAACCTTTGCGCCTGGGATGATAGTGTTCCAGGTCTTCGAGAATATTCTC
>CAZSGL010000150.1:0-5534 GCA_964606265.1 uncultured Anaerolinea sp.
CCGCCTCAATTCCGCCGAAGATTTCGGGAAACTGCTCAAACTCACTGATAGTGAGCGCAAAGCGTTGTCCAATGACGGATTGTTCCGCGTGGATGTAACCCCCTATTACGTTTCACGCATCGACACGGACGATCCCGATGATCCCATCCGCAAACAGGTCATTCCCACTTCCGGCGAGATTGCTGATTTTACCGGTATGATGGAAGACTCGCTGGCAGAAGACCGCCACTCCCCCGTTCCGGGGCTGGTGCACCGCTACCCCGACCGCGTGCTCATGCTGGTCACTACGCAGTGTGCTTCCTACTGCCGCTACTGTACCCGCTCACGCATCGTGGGTGACCCCAACCAGACTTTCAGCCGCAGTGATTTCGATGCCCAGATTGATTACCTCAAGCGCACCCCCCAGGTACGCGATGTGCTTCTCTCCGGCGGCGACCCCCTCACCCTCGCGCCTAAGATCCTCGAGGATTTGTTAACCCGCCTGCGCGAGATCCCGCACATCGAGATCATCCGCATTGGCTCGCGTGTGCCCACCTTTATGCCCATGCGCATCACCACCGAGCTCACCGATATGCTCCAAAAATTCCATCCGCTGTGGCTCAACATCCATGTCAATCACCCCAATGAGATTTCAAAGGAACTTGAAGAAGCCGCGGATAAACTCACTCGTGCCGGCATCCCCCTCGGCAACCAGTCCGTGTTACTCGCGGGCGTCAATGACTGTGTGCACATCATGCGTGACCTGGTGCAAAAACTGGTGCGCATCCGCGTGCGCCCTTATTACATTTACCAGTGTGACCTGGTTGAAGGCGCCGGGCACTTCCGCACCCCGGTTGCCAAAGGTGTCGAGATCATGGAAGGTCTGCGCGGACATACCTCCGGTTATGCCATCCCCACCTACGTGGTGGATGCTCCCGGCGGAGGTGGCAAGATTCCGGTGATGCCCAATTACCTCATCAGCTACTCCGATCACAAGATTATCCTGCGCAATTACGAGGGTTACATCACTACCTACGAAGAGCCGCAAGCTTACACAGCTCACGATCCCAAGACTTGCAGCTACTGCAATAATAAACGCGTTGAACCCGGTCAATCCGGTGTCAGCGGATTGTTGGACGGCGAGGATATGTTCATCAAGCCGGAGAATTTCGATGAACTCCACGACCGCGGTGGCGGAACGCACCGTCTGCGCGCCAATGTAGATAAGTGGCGCCCTCTCGGCATCGGTGTGGGATCTGAGGAAGAACCACGGATAACAACCAGGAATAGTAAACGCGAATCGTGATTTCGCGCTCTGCGCTCGAATCTAAGGAGGCAACATGCACTACAGACGCCTGGGTCATTCAGGATTAAAAGTTAGTGAGATTTCCCTCGGCTCTTGGATCACCTTCGGCAACCAGATCGAAGAATCCACTTCCATCAACCTGATCAAGGAAGCGTTCGCGCAGGGCATCAACTTCTTTGACAACGCGGATATGTACGCCGCGGGTCAGGCGGAGGTTGTCATGGGCAAAGCCATTGCCGACATGCCGCGCGCGGAGCTGGTGATCTCCAGCAAGGTCTTCTGGCCGACTCACAAAGGTCCCAACGGACGTGGGTTGTCGCGCAAGCACATCACTGAATCCATCCACGATACCCTCAAGCGTCTCGAAACAGATTATGTTGACCTCTATTTCTGCCACCGCTATGATCCCGATACCCCTATGGAAGAAGTCGTGCGCACCATGTCTGACCTTATTCACCAGGGGAAGATCCTCTATTGGGGCACCTCAGAATGGGAATCCTGGCAGGTGATGCAGGCTCATGGCACCGCGCGCGAGCTGGGGCTGATCCCTCCAAGCATGGACCAGCCGCAGTACAACCTTTTCCACCGCAAACGCGTGGAAGACACCCTTATGCCGGTTTGCCGGGAATTGGGCATCGGGCTCACCACTTTCAGCCCGCTGTATTACGGCATCCTTTCGGGCAAATACAACGAGGGCATCCCCCAGGGCAGCCGCGCCTCGCTCGATGACTACGCCTGGATCAAGGAACGCATCACCCCGCAGCGCGTCGAGATTGTCAAGCAGCTCACCGAGGTGGCGCGCGACATGGGCATCACGCCCGCGCAGTTGTCCATCGCCTGGATTCTGCGCCGCAAGGAAGTTTCCAGCGTCATCACCGGCGCCACTAGCCTCGAACAGTTGGACGAGAACCTGGGGGCGTCTGACGCCTACGAAAAAATGACAGAACTGGATATCGACCGCATCTTTGCCTGCCTGGGAACTTACCAGGAGTAATTCCGAAAAACCCTAAATCTCAAAGAATCAATGTTTTTAAAACTGTAGGGGAGGTTCACGAACCTCCCCTTGCTGAATCTACCTCACCTGTTGGACACGAACCTCCCTTTAGTAAATAACCACCGCTTTATTATTTAAACACTTCTTAGTTTCGCTCCCAGCTCCTGCTCCAGCCGTTTGATGATCTTGTTGCGCGCGCTGGTCACCTCTGCGTCCGTCAGCGTGCGGTCCGGCGCCTGGTAGGTCAGGTTGTACGCCAGACTCTTTTTGCCGGCTCCAATCTGCTCGCTGCGGAACACATCGAAAAGCTGCACAGCCGCCAGTAATTTGCCGCCAGTCTGGGATATCAGCGCTGCCACTTTCTCTGCGGGAATACCTTCATCCATAATGAACGCCAGATCCTCCAGCACCGGTGGGAAGGTAGGCACGTCCGCGGTCTGGTACATTGGCGGGATGAGCTCGAGCAGCAAATCTAGATCAATCTCCGCTGCCAGCACCGCCGCCTTGAAATTGGAATGCCAGTCGTAGCGTGCGCGCACCTTGGGGTGCAGTTCGCCCAGGACGCCGATCTGTTTTTCTCCCGCCATCACCCGCGCGCACTTACCCGGGTGAAAGGACGGGTGCGCCGCCGGTTCCAGGTTCACATCCGCCACGCGCAAACCCGCCAGCATGGCAGTCACCACGCCCTTCAGGTCGTAGAAATCCATCGGCGCGTTATCCGCCGGCTGCCATCCGCTCACGGCGCGTTTGCCCGCCATCACCATCGCCAGGCGCTTCTTCTCGTCCGGCAGCCCCGGCTCCTCGGAAGCCAAAAAGATCGGACCGATCTCGAAGAACGCCAAATGGTCGCGCACCCGGCTGTTGCGCTCCGCGGTATCCAGCACGCTTGCCAGTACGCTGTGGCGCAAAAAGCCCTTCTCATACGCCAGTGGATTCTGCAATTTTATATATGGCAGGTTGTCCGGCTCGCCATCCGGGGAGATGCGCCGGTTCTCGCGCTCAGGCGTCGTCCAGCGGTAACTGATGATCTCCTGCGCTCCCAATGAAACCAGCAGGTCGCGCACGCGTTCCTCTGCCACGAGGGATGCGTTTCCCCGCTGCGGCGGCAGTGCGTCCGCCATGCGCGCTTCCGGGATGTTGCCGTAGCCGTAGATGCGCGCCACTTCTTCGATCACGCTGGCTTTGCCGGCAATCCCCTCCTCAATATCCAGGCGGTGGTCCGGCGCGCTAACGGTGATCACCTCGTCCTCCACGCTCACCTCGAATTCCAATCGCTCCAGCAGCCCGGCGATCGTCGCGGGCGGGATGATGATCCCCAGCCAGCGGTAAACATCGCGCGCCGTGATCTCCACCACCGCCGGTTTGGGCGGCAGCGGGTAGTTGTCTGCCACATCGGGTGCCGCTTCCCCCCCGGTCCACTGCGCCATCAGTTCAAGCGCCAGCAGCAGCCCCTTTTCCGCCATGGAGGGATGCACGCCGCGTGAATAGCGGTAACTTGCCTCAGAGGGCAGGTTCTGGGCGCGCGCGGTTTTCCGTATATTGATCATGTTCCACGAAGCCGCCTCCAGCAGGATGTTCTTCGTCTCCGTGGTCACCTCTGTTTCAGCGCCGCCCATCACGCCGGCAACCGAGAGCGCGCCGGCCGTGTCGCATACCAGCGTCGTGCTGCTGTCCAGCTTGCGCTCCACGCCGTCCAGAGTGGTCAGCGTCTCGCCCGCCTTCGCCCCGCGCGTGATGATCTTCACACCTTTCCCTTTGGCGCGTTTCACCAGCACGTCGTAATCGAAGGCGTGCAGCGGCTGGCCCACCACCAGCATCACGTAATTGGTGGCATCCACGATGTTACTGATCGGGCGCATCCCGGCAGCCTTGAGCCGCCGCTGCACCAGCGCCGGGCTTGCACCCGGCGTCACGTTGCGGATCAGTCCCGCCATGAAGCGCGGGTTCATCTCTGCGTTTGTGATTTCCAGCTCAACATAATCCGTTGTGGATTTAATAGTTAAAGGACGCTGTGCAGCCATGGAGAAGGCTTTTCCCGTGATGGCAGCGATCTCGCGTGCCAAACCTGCCATGCTGGCGCAGCGCGCGAAACTGGGCAGCAAATTCACCTCCAGCACGGCATCACCGAGCACATCTGCCAGCGGCGTGCCGGCTTTCAGCCCCGCCTCGAGCAGCATGATCCCCTCGTGTTCTTCAGAGATGCCCAATTCCTTCTCGGAGCACACCATCGAATACGAGTCAATTCCCCTGATCTTTGCCGGCTTGAGCGTGGTCAGCACATTTCCCTCAGCGTGCCCGTCGTAGATCTGCGCGCCTTCCTTGGCGTACGCCACCATCAATGGTTGCGGCAGCGGACCTTTGCCCTTGAACTCGAAAAGATTCGGGGCGCCGGTCAGCACAATATGCTCGCATTCGCCGTCGAACAATTTGCACAGCGTCAGGCGGTCAGCGTTGGGGTGCGGCAGCACTTCAGAGATGCTCGCTACCACGATCTTCTCGCGATCCCACGCCAACCCCGTCACCTTGCAGTCCACCGTTCCCGGTGCCGGCATCGGCAATCCCATTATATGGATCTCTTCCACTTCCATCCCCGCCATCGTCACCAGGTGCGCCAGCTCGCCGATGGGCAGGTCAATTTCAACGTAGTCTTTCAACCAGGATAAGGGTGCTTTCATATGTTTTCTATTCTCCGAAACTAAAATTGCTCTAAGAACCGCAGATCATTATCCCAGAAGTAGCGGATGTCGTTGATGCCGTACCGCAGCATGGCGATGCGTTGCGGACCCAGCCCGAAGGCGAATCCGGTGTAGCGCTCGGGATCGTAACCGCCGTTGCTCAGCACGTTGGGATGCACCATCCCGCATCCGCCGATCTCCAGCCAGCCGCCGCCGCAAACCGCGCAGCCCTTGCCGCCGCATAAAAAGCACTCCACGTCAAACTCCGCCGAGGGTTCGGTGAAGGGGAAGAAGGATGCCCTGAAGCGTGTGCGCACCTGTTGACCGAACAGGCGTCTCGCCAGGTCGGAAAGCGTGGCTTTGAGATTGCTGAAGGTGATCCCTGGTCCCACTGCCAGCCCTTCGATCTGGTCGAACTGTGTCTCGTGCCGCGCGTCGGTCTGCTCGTAACGGTAGCACATGCCCGGTAGCACAATCCGTACCGGCGGGGGATTCTCCGGGTTGCTCGCCGAATATTCCCGCATCGCGTGGATCTGCCCCGGGGAGGTGTGCGTGCGCATCACGATCGGGTTTGTCCCGC
>CAZSGL010000151.1:0-5527 GCA_964606265.1 uncultured Anaerolinea sp.
ACATTGTGGAAGGTAATTCGGCAGGCGGTTCTGCCAAGCAGGGACGCGACCGGCACTTCCAGGCAATACTGCCACTGCGCGGTAAGATCCTCAACACAGAACGCGCCCGGCTGGACAAGATTCTGGGCAACGAGGAGATCAAGTCAATCATCTCGGCGCTCGGGACAGGGATCGGCGACAACTTTGATCTCAAAAACCTGCGCTACGGCAGAGTGATCATCATGACCGATGCTGATGTTGACGGCAGCCACATCCGCACCCTGCTGCTGACCTTCTTCTTCCGGTATATGCCAACCTTGATCGAGGAGGGTCACATGTACATTGCCCAACCTCCACTTTATAAGATCAATCACAAGCAGACCTCGCGTTACGCCTACACTGAAGCTGAGAAAGAAAGCTATTTGAAAGAATTGGGAGCAGTGGCTGAAAAAGCCACCATGCAGCGATACAAGGGTCTCGGTGAGATGAATCCCTCCCAGTTATGGGAGACTACCATGAACCCCGAATCGCGCACCTTGCTGCAGGTATCGATCGATGATGCTGCGGCAGCCGACCGCACCTTTGATATGTTGATGGGATCAGCGGTTCCACCGCGGACACGCTTCATCACAACGCATGCCCACGCGGTGCGCAATTTGGACGTCTAGCAATATCTTGAAATAACCCGCCCGGATTCTGAAAAGGATCCGGGTTTTTTGTTATGATAGTAATTACTGACTGGTAAAGGTGAAGTGATGATGATGGCTTTCTTGAAAAGGAGCTGAAATGACAGAAAACACACAGGTTCGCCAGGTTACGAGGGTGATCGAACCGCAATACGTGATGGAAGGAGCAGGCGTGCGCCTGCGCCGGAGCATTGCCACCCGCCAATTGGATTACCTTGACCCGTTCCTGCTATTTGACCATTTCGGATCGCATGATCCCGGAGATTACCTGGCTGGTTTCCCGATGCATCCCCACCGCGGCATCGAGACGGTAACGTATATGCTGGCGGGGATCGTGCGGCACACGGACAGCATGGGCAACTCCGGTGAGATCACAGCCGGCGACATGCAATGGATGACCGCCGGCGGCGGCATAATGCACGAGGAAATGCCGCGCGGGGTTAACGACCACATGGAGGGTTTCCAATTATGGGTAAACCTGCCCGCAAAGCTCAAGATGTGCAAGCCGCGCTACCAGGAGATCAGGGCAGCGGATATCCCCGTGGGATTGCCAGACAGCGGGATCGAGGTGAAGGTGATCGCCGGAGAATACGCCGGGGTACACGGTCCGGTGACCGAGATCGCGGCAGACCCGACTTACCTGGATGTCAAATTGGATGCCGGGGTGCGATTTACCCAAACCATCCCCGCGGGGCATACAGCGTTCGCCTACCTTTTCGAGGGGGAAGGCGACTTTGCCGGCAAAACTCTGGAGGCAACGCGGCTGGTGATCTTCGGTGATGGCAACCAGGTGGAAGTGACGGCAGGAAAGCAAGGTACCCGATTCCTGCTGGTTTCCGGCAAACCACTGGGCGAGCCGATCGCGCGGTACGGTCCATTTGTGATGAACACGGAAGAAGAGATCCGGCAGGCGCTGCATGATCTGCGCAATGGGACCTTCATCAAGCCATAACCTGCGGAACACCAAACAACATAGTACAGCTTGACTATTTTCTAAATCGGACTATTATTGTCTTGAATCGGAGGATAGTCATGTCTCTTTTTAAGAGTGTGTCGGTGGTATCTTATCATGTAAAGGATTGGGAAAAGGCAAAAAGGTTCTACCAGGAAACACTTGAATGGCCGGTCAACTACTTATCGGATGAAGCGGGGTGGATCGAGTTTGGATTTGAAAACAAGACTCTCTTTGCCATCAGCCGATGGGATGGAGCGGAACCTATTGAGCCGAAACTAGGCGGCGGTACCGCGGTGTTTGAAGTGGCGGATGCGAAAAAGGTGACCGCCGGCCTGCGCGCCCGCGGGGTCAAATGCGACGATGTGGTGGAGATCCCGGGGATGGTGTGTTATGGCACATTCTACGATCCAGAGGGAAACCGCATCCAATTCGCATCCGATCCAGCCAAGTAAAGGCTGGTGCGAGATCTCAAGGGACTAACTGCTGATCCAGGAATGCCAGCATCTGAAGTGTGGTTAGGTTGCGAACGGGCCAGCCCATCTGCATATTCTCGGGGGAGTCAAAGAATGGCTGCGCATAGGTCAGATGGAACTGATCGGGCTTCAATCCGCCGCCGGGGATTTGCTGCATGGCGCGCCAAAAATTCATGAGTGGGATTTCATACTCGTGAGCGACGCGGGCGATGATGGCGTTGATGCTGCCATCACCTTCGAGGTTATCCGCCTTGGTGACCAAGACGGGGACGACTTTGTTGGCGATGGTGATATCCAAAAGGCGTTTAAGGTTAATTTCAAATTGGGCGCGTGAGCTGGTGTTGACATCGTTGGTGCCAAACATAATCAACACAATGGCTGGTTTGTGAATGCGGATCTCACAAACGATGGGGGATTCTTCGGATTTGCACAAGGTTGAATCTGCCCAAATGGGTGAGAGAACCGAGGCTACAGAAAAACCTGATTTTGCCGCCAAACTTCTGCGCTCGAATGAGCCCTCGTATTTTTGGATCACGGTCTCGAGGGAGGAGTACTCTCCAAGCCGATAGCCGGTCTCTTTCATATCAAAAGGCGCAAGAAAGTATTCCGCGGAAGTTTCACAATCGCCTACTTTAGAAAACGCATCCTGGTGCAAGCCGCCATCTATACCCTGGGTGTAGAGGTCTTGGGCGAAAGGGCTGAGAGAAGCCGGGATGATTGGAAGATCCTTCCATGAATCGGGAACTGAGGGGTCATATGCGGCAGGAGACTCGACCTCAACGGTTGCAGTGGCAACTGGTTCAGCCGTTGGCAGAAGGCTCGTTTTAGAAGGTTCAGAAGTGACGATGGTTGGTTCAGATTGAAGCGTGGGAACCAGGGTGGATGCCAAAGGTGTATTGGTCTGGCAGGACGCCAACATCCAGATGAAAACCAGCAGCACCGCCAATGAGACGGGCTGATGGATGCGATGTTTATGAAGTGGTTTAGCAGGCATCAGGGAGTGTAATTGACAACGCGCCATGCTCCAACCGGCTCTTCAGTTACACGAGAGCTCATGCCAGCGATATGGATCCAAGTGTTGCCCGGTTTCAGGGGGATGGGATTTTTCTCTTGATCATAAAAAGTAAAGGGAATGTCGTAGACACCCTTCCAGGTGCCGTCGTAGAGGAGACCATCACGGAAGATCAAAGCGCGCCCCCTGGCTCCGGTGACCTTGAACTCGTGCATGGTATCCCCTGAATTCAGAGTTTCGATCTCAGCAAAGATGATGATCACATTGGAAAATGAGAGCTGGTCGCCATTGAGTTTATCCACCAGGGGGATCATGCCAGCAAATTCATTGTTGGCATCCACCGAGTCGATCCAGCGCAGGTAAGTTCCAGTAGAGGGGTCGAATTTCCACTGCGCTTCGTTGTTCTTGCCAAAGCGCATGACGGCTTCATGCCCGTCAACACCGCCAACGGGAATCTCGCTATCAAAGACCATTCCATCAAGATTCTGTTTGGTATTAGTGGCATAGCTTTTAGAGCCGTAATACTTGCTTAATTCACTCGTATTGGCAAAGCGGCTGGTTTCAGTTAGGGGTCCGTCACTGCAAATAGCCGGGCAGTGGTCGCCGCTGATGACGAATCCTCCAAGCTGGTTGATGATCTTGCTGTATACCACCGGGTCTGCATATTCCATCCCTAAGATCGCCTTATACATGCCCACCAACCAGCGGTCTATCAAACGACCGGAACGCACAGGACCTGCCTTTGTGGCATCCTGACCGTAGAACATGGCAACGAAACGGTTGGCGCCTTCGCCGGTGTAGTAATCAAAGACGATGTCGGCAAATGAGAGGCCGGAGTGGGGTCTTCCGGAGCGGGGGAAATTGGCGACCTTGACCATAACAGGACGGCGGTTGAGGATGGCGGGATCGCTGACCACCAGCCCGGTGAGGGGATTTACATTCTCGGGGAAAGCAGTCGGTCCGTATTGGACTCTTGAAGGAGTGGGGGTAAACGTGGGTTCGGGCGTATTGGTGGCAGTGGGCAGGGGGGTGGCAGTGGGGGCTGCGGTGCGGGTGGCATCAATGGCACCCTGAACGGTTAACTCCAGCCCCGGGATTTCGGTGGGCACGGCGGGCTGGCAGGCTGACAACAGCAGCCCCAGCAGCAGGATGATGGTGAAAATCGGGGTGGATATTTGTTTCATGAATTCTCCTCCAACAGGACGTTCCTGCATAACAATATGAGGCGAATTATAACCTTAAAAATCCAATGGAAAACCAGGGAGGTGTGAGCTCCCTGGTTGAGGACGAGACGGAGTTAGCGGTTGACAGAGAAATTCAGGAAAGCGCTGCCGGTGCCGCTGTAAATGACTCCGGTAGGAGAGCCGACAGTGCCGAGGAGAAGGCTGCCCGAACTGCCGCCTGAGGTGGAGACTAAATAGCGATTGGCATCGACCCACTTGGAATCATTGGCGTTGGCGATATTCGGGATTACGGCGGGAAGGGAGCCCAAGCTGCCAATGTAGGATGTTCTGACATCGGCAACGCGGACGGTATAAAAGAAATGTGTATTGTCTGGAGACCACGAAACGGGTTGATCGAACATGCCATTTACATAAGCCACATTATTGGTGCCATCAACGTTGGCAGTGTGGAGGGTGTACGTGTTATCGGCAGGTGCACCAAACCTGGTGAAGAAGATGACCTTTAATATGTCTGGTGAAACATAGGCAAAACCACTGGGGTTGTAGATCATGGGAGTGCTCAAGGTCTGCTCACCAGACAAGCCATCAGCAGCCACGCGCCATAAGGAACCATCCCCAGCGGGCTCTGTCCATGGATCCTGCGGGGGAACGGCGGCCATCATCTGGGTCGAATCGGCGGACCACACCGGGGAGGCTACCCAGGCGTACTCGGAAGCAGTGTTGACGAATGGATAAGTGAGGATGTTATCGTCAATGAGGGAGCCATCGGCATTATAGGAGGCGATGCCGGTGGGAAGGCTGATGGCGATTTTGCTGCCATCAGGGCTGTAGGTGAACTTCCAGGATTCGCCGACATTGAGGATGTTGCTGATGGTGCCGGCATCCACATCAATGCGGTAGAGAGCGGGACCAAATGCCAGACCGGGTCCTTCGTATTGAATGCGGGTGTTGAAGGCGAGGATGTGGGTGTTGGGGACAAATGCCATCTGAGATGGCGATGAGGAAAGCGAACCAGCTGGGCGGGGAAGCGCGGCAAAGGCGGCGGCATCCATGAGCACGCGCTGACCAGTGCCGTCGAAATTGATGACTTCAAGGGAGTAGCTGGTGTAGTCTGAGGTGCGGGTGTAAACCACCAGGGTGCCATCGGGGGAGATGGCCGATCCGGAGACATCCCCGGTATCCACGCGTTTCAGCGCGGTGGGCATGGACTCATCCCAAACGTAAAGGTCGCGGTCAGG
>CAZSGL010000152.1:0-5450 GCA_964606265.1 uncultured Anaerolinea sp.
TCAAAGCCAACACCCGCCTGGTGGTAAGCGTGGCCAAACGCTACATGGGGCGCGGTGTACCTTTCCTCGATTTGATCCAGGAAGGCAACCTGGGGTTAATGAAAGCTGTCGAAAAGTACGATTACCACCGCGGCTTCAGATTTTCCACGTACGCCACGTGGTGGATCCGCCAGACGATCACACGTTCCATCGCAGACCAGGGACGCACAATCAGGGTGCCGGTGCACATGGTGGACCGCATACGGCAACTGTATAAATTGTCACACGAATTGGAACAAACGCTGGGGCGCATCCCCACCACGCAGGAATTAGGCGAAAAGCTAAACGTCACTACTGACAAAGTTGAATGGATGCTTCAAGTATCGTGGCTGCCGCTTTCGCTTGAAAGCCCAATAAATGAAGATGAGGAAGACTCAGAACTCGGTCAATTCGTTGAAGATCAGCTGACACCAACCCCCATTGAAAGCACCTACGCCAAGTTACTGCGGGAGAAGATCGACGAGGTACTGGACACCCTCCCTCCGCGTGAGGCGCGCATCCTGCGCCTGCGATTTGGGCTGGAAAACGGACATAATTACACCCTGGAAGAAGTAGGCGAGAAATTTGGTCTCACCCGTGAGCGTATCCGCCAGATCGAAAGCAAAGCCCTGCGGCGGTTACGCCATCCACGCCGCTCAAGGCAGTTACGCGAATATGTATAAAAACACCGTCCAATTGGACGGTGTTTTTGTTTTGAAAGAAATCGCGGTTAGTCCGCGCCTAATTTTCCTCGTAACGAGGCTTCTTTTTCCCACTTGGCGGCTGCCGCTTTGATCAATTGCTTGGCTTCGGGATACGGAATAGCTTCAACACCATCAAATTTCTCCATTCCGATCCACACATCCACACCGTGATCTTCACGCTCGATCAGCTTGATCCCTTTTTCTCGCAGCGAGCTTGTCCGGACCATATCTTCCAGAATGAGGCTGATCTGACCGGCAATCGTCCGTGGTTTTATAACCAGTTTCTCGTCTGGTTCTTCGTCTTCGGCGGATAACAAATTTTCGGTATCTTCATCCAACGTGTCCATTGCCTGAGGTGAAAATGCATCAGATCGCGGAGTATAGCTTTCCACTTGTTGTTCTTCAATAAAAGGCGAAGATTGGCTTTCTTCATCGGCGGGGGAAACAGTTGAATAGTTAGATGGAGCAGCTGATTCTTCAATTTTCGTCACAGGTTGGGCAACATCCAGTGGAATTTTCCTGACCCACTCGGATAGCAGGTCAGAGATACGGAAAATCTTCTTTTGTCGATCGGGAGTAAGCGAGGCATGATCCTGAATGAATTCACCATCCAACTCCGGCATGATACTCTTGCTGGTTGGGCTGTACCAAAGGCGGGCTACTTCCAAATAACCTTCTTTGTCCATTTCAGGTGTAGGACGGCTTGATTTTCGAGCTTTGGCGTCACGGTTGGCAAACAAGCCCGAAACAAGTAATCCGATGAAAAGACCGGCAAGACCAACAATGATCAGAACAATGGTATTTTGAGTATCCATTTTTTCACCTCGACAGGTCAACCCCCCTTACTCCGATTGGATAATGCTTAATCCTATTAATAATACAATATTTTGACGAAAATTACATCTTTTTTACAACTGTTGAATTAATGGCTGGCAGTGCGGGCAAAAATGCGTTCCACGCTGCCCCACCACAATCCTTTCGATGCTGGTTCCGCAAATGCTGCAGGGTTCACCGGTTCGTTGGTAAACGCGAAAATAATTTTGGAAATCTCCACCGCGGTAGACCCAATCGATGCTGGCACCATTACGGCGGATGCCCTCTTCGAGCACGAAGCGGATTGAGCGAAGCAATGACTCCGCCTGAAGTTCAGTGATCGCGCTGCCTGGCGTCAATGGGTGCAGCCCGGCAAGAAACAGCGCTTCATCTGTGTAAATATTCCCCAAACCGGCGATGCGTTTCTGGTCCAGTAAAAAAGGTTTTATCCTTCGGGCTGAAGACCGCAACATCTGGTGGAAGGATTCGCCGGTCAACAAGTCAGAAAACGGTTCGTCACCCAGGCTGCCCGTCACCTCTGCGGGATCGGTTACCAGCCAGACCCTGCCAAATTTACGTGGGTCGTTGAAAACAACCTGCACGCCATCTGTAAACCTGATCACGAGGCGGTCATGCTTTTCCCCTCCATTGACCCGGACAGGCTCCACACGGATATCCCCGCTCATACGCAGGTGAATGAGCATCCAACAGCCTTCAAACTGAATGACCAGGTATTTCCCCCGCCTGCCGACCGAAATCACAGCCTTCCCCAAGAGGGTGCTGCCTAGTTCCTCAAGAGAAGGGGTCACAAGGCTGCGAACCCAGAAAAGGTCAACAGAAGAAACAACCCGTCCGACTATCCCCGGACGGGTTTGTATCGATACTGAATTTTCAAATGGCAATTCCACCGGGTTACGCAGTGACCGCGCGATTGTTTCAACTTCTGGAAGTTCAGGCAAGAGTTTTCCTGTAGCTTCGTTGATTTAGAGGTTTAGGTCTATTCATTGAAAAGTTCACCCACACTGCGTCCTTCATTGGCGCGCAGGATCACCTCGCCAAGCAAAGGGGCAACTGAAAGCGTGGTGAGGCGACCTTTAAATTTCGCCAGTTTATCGGGGGCAACTGGAATTGTGTCGGTAGTGATGAATTCAGTCACCGGTAACGCAGCCAATCTGTCGGCAGCGTCGCCTGAAAAAACCGGGTGAACGAAAACCATAAAAATGTTGCGAGCACCTGACTGCTTGACCAGGTTTACCGCCTGGATCATCGAGCCGCCGGTATCCACTTCGTCGTCAACGATGAGCACATCCCTGCCCTTAACATCACCGATCAAAGTTAGTGCCTGGGCTTTTGAATCATTATTCGCGCGCCGTTTTTCAATAAACGCCAGGGGGACATCCAAGGACTCGGCAAAGTTACGGGCTTTCTTGGCAAACCCCAAATCGGCGGTGACCACCACCGGTTTGAGCATGTGGGCTTTTTTGGCTTTCAGATAATCGATCAAAATGTAATAGGCTGTCAACACATCCCCGGGGATGGAGAAAAATCCCTGGATCTGCCCGGCGTGTAAGTCCATGAACATGTAGCGGTCTGCTCCGGCAACCTCGATCATATCCGCTACAAGGCGCGCGGTAATGGGAATACGCGGCTGGTCTTTTTTGTCTGAGCGGGCATAGCACAGATAAGGGACGACGGCGGTGACACGCGCAGCGGAATCCAGGCGCAGCGTCTGGAGGAGGATCAACAATTCCATGAGGTTGCGGTGGACAGGCGTTGACGTGGTTTGGATAACATAACAGTCCTGCCCGCGCACGCTTGAATGCAATTGCACAAACAGGTTGTCATTGGGGAACGAGATAATATCCCTTTGCATCAATGGCAGGTTCACGTGGGTGGCTATGCGGGTGGCAAGTTCCGGGCAGGAGGTACCCGCATACAACTTGACATCACCATACTTCATTCTTTCATGCCGACCGCTGCTTTTTACTGGCATTTTCCTCTCCTTACTCTCTAGCCTTATTCCAATCTGATTGTAGAATTCCCATTTCGACTTCGTTTATATAGCTGCCATTCTTGAAAATAGCTTCGCGCAAAACACCTTCCTGGACAAAGCCAGCAGCTGTGTAGCAGGCGATAGCGCGGGTATTGTTCTGATAGACGCGCAAGAAGATTCGATGGAGATTGAGGTCATCAAAACCGTGCTGAAGGGTCAATTGTGTGGCTTCGCGACCAAACCCCTGGTTCCAGCACGATTTTTCGCCGATGAGGATGCCAAACTCGCCGGAACGGTTGACGGGGTCCACCCTGTGGATGCCGCTATTGCCGATATGCACCCAATCCTCTCCGACTCTGGCTTCAATTGCCAGCACCTGTCCTTCGTGCGGAGGTCTGACAAGCTGACCTTCAAACCATTGTGCTTCCATGGCTTTTGAAAAAGGGGAGTTGACCAGCAGAAACTGGGTCACTTCGCGGTCATTCAACCAGCGCACAAAAGTGGGGATGTCTTCCCTTTCGATTGCCCTTAAGCGTACTCTTTTGCCAGTAAGCACGGTGTTCTCTCCGAAAGTCTACGGGTTAAGGCGGGTTGGTCCGCGGAAGATGTAGACCGATTCGCGGATGTTGTTCACATTTAGCATCACCATCATCAAGCGTGAAAGCCCGAGACCGAAACCACCGTGTGCAGGGCAGCCGTAGCGGAAAAAGTCCAGGTAGAACTGGATGGGTTCCATAGAAAGACCTTTTTCACGGGCTTGTTTCATCAACACATCCACACGGTGCTCACGCTGCGCGCCTGTGGTGATCTCGAGTCCGCAAGCGATGAGGTCAAAACTGCGGGTGAGTGTTTGATCTTCCGGGATGCGCATATGGTAGAACGGGCGCACGCCGATAGGCCAATCGGTGAGGAAGACAAAATCGTGGTTGAATTTCTCTTTTACATAAGCTGCAATCTCGCGCTCACCACCCGGGTCGATGTCACCCTTTTTATCAGCGGGCATGGCGTATCCGCGTGATTTGAGGATCTCAACCGCCTCACGCATGGGAATGCGCGGGAAGGGAACGGTAGGAACAACCAGGTCAACTCCAAATTGTTCCTTGATAGCGTCGCCATGAAGTTCCTTTACGCGCGTGTAAACGTAATTCAGCCAGTTTTCTTCATTGTGCATCACATCTTCGTGGGAATGAATCCAGGAGATCTCCACATCCACACCGGTGAACTCCGTCATGTGCCTGGAGGTAAAGGATGGATCAGCGCGGAAGACTGGACCGATCTCAAAAATGCGCTCAAATCCTGCCGCCATTGCCATCTGCTTATAAAACTGGGGGGATTGCGCCAGGTAAGCTTTGCGCTCAAAATAATCCAGCGAGAATAGTTCCGCGCCGCTTTCACTTGGAGTGCCCATCAGCTTGGGAGAATGGATTTCGACAAACTTGTTTTTGATCCAATACTCGCGCATGGCCATTTCGACAGTTGTTTGAACCTGGAAAAAGAGCGCGTTCACCGGGCGGCGCAGGTCCAAATAGCGCCAGTCCAGGCGGTAGTCGAGCGTGGGCAATGTTTCGGCAAATGGATCAAAAGGCAGCGGAATCTCGGCTGCATTGATCACTTCGAGGGATTCGAGCTGAACTTCGAGCCCGTTTAACTTCACCACAGGATTATCGATGACCTTGCCGGTAACACGCAGGGCGGTCTCCGTTCCCATTTTGGCGATCAATTCAGCCAGGGCTTCGTCATTCGGTTTCCAGTGCGCCACCTGCGCGAGACCCGACGGGTCACGCAGGATGAGGAATTGGATCTTCTTCTGGTCGCGCAGGGTCTGAAGCCAACCCTCCATCAGGACGGATTCCCCGATCTTGCTGCGTAAATCCTTAATCAATATTCTGTCCATGCTCGTTCTCCTGACCGATGATTATAAA
>CAZSGL010000153.1:0-5397 GCA_964606265.1 uncultured Anaerolinea sp.
CCGGCGCGGTGATGAAGAAGATGCGCGGTCAGGCGGATGCTGCCCTGGCGAAGAAAATTTTGGAAGAACTGCTAAAGTAAAACAAAAAGAGCATCTGTGAAAAACAGATGCTCTTTTTAGAATACCAGGTTACTTTATCGGAAAGGCTATCTCTACTGTCATTCCCCATTTCATCTGCGGATCGGGTTCGTCTACCCTGAGGCGAACGGTGTAGATCACATCCCCTGCCTGCACCTTGGGAGCCAGGGCGATCTGTTCTACAACCCCACTCATCTCCACATCAGGTAAGACGTCAACAGTGATGATTGCAGTATCTCCATCCTTAATATTTATGACCTCGTATTCTGTCAGGTCACTTGTATCCACATACCATACGCTCGGATCAATGACAACGATTGCCCAAGTTTCAGGTCCAACCTGCTGATTTATCGTTACATTGATTTCAGCCACAATTCCATCAAAGGGAGCTTTCAAGACGTAATTGTCTACAGCATTTTGGGCAGCGGATTTCTGGGCTATGGCATTATCCAGGCGCGCTTGAGTCAGAGCAAGTGAGTCCTTATCAGGACCATCCAGAGTATTTTTATACGTCCGCTCTGCTTCAGCTTCAGCAGTCACGGCGGAGGCAAGGTTAGCCTTTGGAATATCACGACGATTGGTCTGGATCAGCAGGAGACGGACAGCATCCTCATAGGATATTTGGGCAGTCTTCAGCCTGTCCTCGGAATTTATCCTCGCCGGATCGTCAGCGGGTTTACTTTTGTTCTCATCGAAATCCTTTTGGGCTGTATCCAGGTCGGCTTTACGGGTGTCGACCACTTCCTGAGCGTTATCAATGCTGGTTTGGATGTTTTTCAAATCAAGGCGATTCCACACCAGTTGAGCGTCTAATCTTGCCTTTTGTGCATTGATAAACGCCATTTGAGACTGGGCTTCACCAAGCCCAGCCGTGCGGATAAGCGTATCCATAGCCTGTTGCGCGAAAATCAACTCGAGTTTAACAGCAGTTAGCGCGGCTTCGGCTTGCTGACTATCTCCGACCCTGATCAGCGCTTGACCTTCGGTGACCTGGTCCCCTTGGTTAACAAGGATCTCAGATACTCTTCCGCGGATAAGGAAAGATAGATACAGGTTTTCACGCGGTACAAAATGCCCTTCAGTAACAACGGTATCTACTGCTGATAAAGGTGCAATTTCAGTCGGGGTAGAAGGGTTGTTTCCACAACCGACCATCAGGAAAAGAAAAACCAGGAACAAAACGATTTTTTTCATTTTTTACTCCTCAAAAAAGAGTTATTCATACGCAAGCACCTCGCGGATGGTGAGACGGGCTGCGTTGCGGGCTGGAATAATACTCGCCAGGGCTGAAAGGACCAGAACCACCAAAAGCCAGATAAGATACCCTGAGGCTGTGAATAAGACATCAATTGGCGAGTTAAAAATAGCCAGACTGACAATATCCGAGAGCAGGTAAGTGAATGGGATCGAGAGAATCGCCCCCAACACCCACGAGATGCCGCCAATCACTGTGCCTTCAACAATGACAGTGTTCATAATTACACGATCAACCGCACCTATGGATCTCATGACGCCAATTTCACGGGTGCGCTCCAGAACATTCATTCCCATTGTGCCAGTTAATCCCATACTGCCCACCAGGGCAGTGAGAAGCGCCATAATCAGTAAGAAGGTAATGAGGATATCAAGGCTTTCTGAGGCGCTTTTCAATGAAGAATCACCCGTGCGAACCTGGCTGACGTGATATCCCTGATCACGGAAATAGGCATCCACAATACCCCCGATCCTCTGCTGGTAGGCTTTATCGTGTTTGTCCAAAAGAATTCGATAAGTAAAGGTGCGGCTGTTCATGTGGGTCAATCGCGAGATATAC
The DNA here is from genome assembly GCA_964606265.1 of uncultured Anaerolinea sp. Lineage (GTDB taxonomy): Bacteria > Chloroflexota > Anaerolineae > Anaerolineales > Anaerolineaceae > UBA6107. Next base: position 1,892 of record CAZSGL010000153.1, read on the forward strand.
TCATAGGTGCCGTAGGCAATGGTACCTTCCTGCGGAACAAATTTAAAAATACCCACCAACAACCAGTCTTCTGTTTTTCCATTGACCTTTACCCGGATGGTATCCCCGGGTTTGATCGCCGGATATTTGGAATAGATACCCTCACTCACTGCCAGGGCTCTCTCATCCCCTTTTTGCACCCAGCGACCAGTAATGAGCATGGGCGCGACCATCGTACTGCCGCCAGGGGGAGCAAGGATCGTCAAGTTGTCGGCTAGCGTATCGTCCGAGTAGAGCATCTCGGCACTGGCATACGCCCAGCCCTCCACGGAAACCACGCCGGGAATCTGGCTGGCTTTACTGGTAATTTCGTTGAGGCGATAGGGTCGGTCGAAATCCAGCGTTACATCTGCCAGAAAATATTGCCCGATGCGGTTAACGTAATCATGCAAAGTTATGCGAACATTAAACACCGCAATGAAAATAGCCCCCGACATGGTTAATGTAAATAAGGTCAAAACAAGACGCCCTTTTTGACGGAAAGTATTTCTCATCGAGATCAACAAGGGTCGGGGGATTTGAATGCCGAGTTTTTTAAGCAATTTGGAAATCCAGGACAGGGGTTTTTCATAAACAATTTCAATTTTTATCAAATGAGCAGGCGTCCTTTTTTCTTCCCGTAAACGGTCTTCGCTCAACGCCCGTACAACAGATATCCTGGAGCCATTCAAAACCGGAATCAACCCTGCCAGCAATGGCACCGTTAAGCCGACTGCGATTTGAATGAAGAAGGCAAGCGGGACGATACGGTAATCCAGTAGTGCAAAGTTAATCTTTTGGGCAATAAACGCCGACAGTGCATAAGCCCCCTGACCTCCCAGGGGGACGGCTATCAATAGGGCGATAATGCAGAATGCCAAAATCAAAACAAAATACATTTGCAGGATCTGGTTCCTGCGTGCGCCTACCAACTTCATGATCCCAATGTAACGAAGATGCTGGTTCATCAACGCTGCCAGCGTATTTGCGATCAAGGAACTGCTCAGGAACAGGATCAGAATCCCCAAAGCCAACAGGATACCCAGGATCGCTTTAACAGTTGAAGTCATGGGGTGTTCATTGGTCTTACCGAAACGGGACCTCAAAACGCCTACACCGGTTTTTTCTACCTTGTCGCGAATAGTTGCAGTCATTTCCCGCAAATGTTCAGTGTCATTTGGGGTTTCAGAAAGGGTGGCAAACAGCCGATTAAACTCTTGAGGTTGACCCAGGAAGTTGAGCGTATCGGTAGTTACATAAGCAAATGGATTTGCGAGAAAATCACCTGCCGCTGTGGATGGATCCTGCACAAGGCCAACCACCGGAAGAGCTTTGATGGATCCGTTTTCCAGTTCGATCTCGAGCGTCTGACCTACAGAAACCTTCAGCTCCGGAAGAACTTTTCTTTCCAGGACAACCTGCTTGGTTCTTGGCGAGTTGGTTCCTGAATCTGTCTGCAACAAGTTGATCTTAATATTCGAGTAATCATCAATGGCAATGACATTTATCGTAGCCCATTGATCGGTGCCCTGTACACGGGCGCGGGCAGTGAAAACCCTCCGCCCTTCGGCTTCCTTAACCCCGTGCATATTTTGAACGGTATTGACCAGGGAATTATCAAATGAATTGGTCCGCAGATCAATGTTCATCGGGTTATTGGCAGCGTAACTAACGCTCATATCATTTGAAATGATCACAAATGCGCCAACGATGACCCCGATGGAGAATACCCCAACTGCTATGGAAACCACAACCAGGACAGTTCTTGAAAGACTGTTTACCAGGTCGTGCAATACCTTACGCCAGCGTGGACGCATCATATTGAGGTCATTTCATTTTCGATTCTCAAAGCGACTCTCTTTTTAAACGGTTTTCAGCGAGGCGGATACGGACGATCTTGCCGAGTGCTTCTTTGGTCAAGGGAGAATCTTTTAACAATTCCATGAACTTGAGGCGATTGACAGCCACCAACTCAACAGGACCAGCAGTTGAGGCGCGCACACTCGCAATGCTCAACCCGCCGCTGAGCAGCTCAACCTCCCCAAAAAACTGATCAGGACCTAGGCGGGTGATGGTGGCGGTTTCTCCGTTTGCGTCGAGCAGATTAATTTCCACATCACCGCTGGTGATCATGAAAAAATGTTCCACGTCCTGCCCCTGTTTCATGATGATACTCCCGGGGGGATAGTTGAAAAACTCCAGATGGCGGGTAATTTCAAGTAATTTGCGGTGCGAAAAATGCGAAAAGCATCTGGCAGTAGTTTCATTGATCAGCTCACCATCAGAGATGATGACCGTGCGGGATGTTCTTTCGGTTAACGAAGGATCATGCGTGACCATGATGATTGTTTTACCCTCTTTAACAAGGTTATCAAAAAGATCAATGATCACTTCGGCAGAGCGTGAATCAAGATTCCCGGTTGGTTCATCGGCTGCGATTACAGGTGGGTCGGTTGCCAGAGCCCTGGCAATGGCGGCGCTTTGCTGCTGCCCCGTGGATACCGCCCCGGGAAGTTTGAAAGCCTGTTTTTCCAGCCCGACCATTCTTAACAGCTCCAAAGCACGTTTAGGACGCGCATCAAACGCATACTTGTTTACAAAGTCCATGGGCAGCATGACGTTTTCCTGCAGCGACAGCATCGGCAGCAGTTGAAAGAACTGGAAAACAATTCCCAGGTTGTTCCCGCGCCAGAGGGAGCGCGTACTCTCATTCATGGCGTGTACGTTAACCCCGTTTACCATCACCTGCCCTGCGGTCGGATGGTCGATTCCGGTAACCATGTTGAGCAGGGTGGATTTACCGCTGCCTGATTTGCCGACCACGGCAACGAACTCGCCTTTGGATAATGTGAGGTCAATTCCTTTTAAGACCCTGAATACGCCGGCAGTATTCTTGAAGGTCTTTTCTATCTTCTGCATTTGAATCATAGGGGTCTGCGCGCTCAGAACAATGTTCATACTGCTCCCCCTGGCGGAAGCATGGGTGCATTCGAGACGATCTCACCATCCTGGAGGGTGAGTGTGCGCGTAAAGCGCGGGGACAGACCCTTATCGTGAGTGACCATCACGATGGTCTTGCCATTCTCCTTCAAATGCTCAAACAAATCAAAAATATGCTCGGAAGTAATGGAATCAAGGCTGCCGGTGGGCTCATCCGCCATCAGGAATGGAGGATCATTCGCCAGCGCCCGGGCAATCGCTACCCTTTGCTGCTGCCCTCCGGAAATGAATTTCGGCAGTTTTCGGGCGTGGTCCTCCATTTCGACCATACGCAAAAGCTCATAAGCGCGCTCCCGGCTTTCCTTCTGGCGGTAAACACCGCACAGATCCATCGGGAGAGTGATATTTTCGATCAAGGTGAGCATGGGAAGTAACTGAAAGGATTGATAAACAACTCCCATGGTAATTCCGCGCCATGGGGCAAGTTCGTCTTCGCGTAGATCGTGAACCGAAACGGGGTGTCCATTATGGTTAACGAGCACTTTACC
>CAZSGL010000154.1:0-5378 GCA_964606265.1 uncultured Anaerolinea sp.
TAATTTACTAGATAGTTCGGATGGAATAAATAATCTAATTTAATCAAACGACAAGTAACGGACAAAAGGTCAACGTAATGTTCCAAGCGGTATGTAATATGAAAACGCCTGGATGATTGAAAGAAGTTCGGTGATGATTTGTCGATAAAATGTAGGGCAAATAAGTGGTCTCCAAATACAATGGGGACCAAGTTTACTGAGGACCGAACAGTGTTTCCGTTTTTCTTTTTCCATGTAAGAGAAAATGTCGACGAGATTTTTTTGGTCATTGCATCGTTGTAAGCCTTCGCGAGGGTTGCCTGACTTGGTTCCGCCACGAACATATCAAGAAAGTCCCCCTTAACCTGCGAGAATTCAGATGCTGAAGAATATCCCAACAGGGATGCGAATTTGCTATTGCAAACCATGCATTCATCATGAAGCCAAATGTAGACTGCTTGTTGGGAAGAGTCCAATATTTCTTTATATTGAACCGTGACACCCTTTAGCAATTCCTGGTGGTGTTGATCCTCAGTTTTCATGGAACTACTCCTTGAATAAATTAATTTAAAGGGTCTTAATATTTAATCACCGTGTTTCATCTGAAGCTCTGGTAGGTCCTTGCCTGTGAATTTTCTTAAGCCAACTATTTTGGCAGACCGACGAGCATCCGGCGGCAGAATTTGCATAACCGACTCTCTGTCTTCGATCTCCAGGATGAACCAGGCTTTATGCTCGCCGTCCTCACAACCCCAATCCGCGTTGGTAAAAAAGTGGGACCCTGTTTCGAGAAATGATTTGATTGCCTGGTCGCAAGCTTCTTTTGTGGCGGCATGCGGCACTTCTACTAAAAACCTTGGCATATTCACCTCGTGTGTTTGAACCCGTAGAACTTTGTTTGCCCTTGTTTAAGGCAGGTCGCCTACTATTGTAAGACGATTGTCAAATCGGACAATAGTAGTCCTATTATAGCACTCGAGATATTTTTTACAACTATTTAAAATTGACGTGAGGAGGATAAGACAATCTTGGCAAATATGGTTTTTGCAAATGGATTTGGTTTCTCGGTGGAAATGAGCGCAATGCTGTCCTGGCAAGGCTTCTGCTCAGTCCGATTGGTAAACCTGGCGGAATTCGCGAATCTTTAAGTTCCTCCTTCGGCTTTTGCCACAACATAAATATACCGAAGCGGGACCGAACCAGTGTTTATCACATCGTGCTCAGTAAATGGCGGGCAGTAGAGGACAGTGTTGACCTTCATTTCCAGTTGCCTGCCTTCGTTCAGGATAAACGCGCCGCTGCCTTCCAAAATTATAAGCAGTTCCTCGAAGTTTTCCGTGGTGTGCTTTCCCACAGATTTACCCGGTTGCAGGGTCACCGCGCCCGAGCGCATGGTAACGCTCTCCGGTGGACCTCCCAAAAGTCGGATGTATTCCTTTTCACCTTCGCCGGCATAGATCACAATTGGTTCTGGTTTCATTTTGGAGATTCCCTTCACAATTATTATAGAGATATTTGAACAATGCAATTTAGTAAATTCATGTAGAATAAGACTTTAAAACAGTGGAGAAATTGAACATGCCTGATTTACCCTTCCGCGAAATTCCTTACCCGTCCAGCAGGAAGATGACCTTTGATGTTGCCAAAATCTCTCACAGCACACACTATGTTACCGCGCTGCTTGAGGTGGACGTGACCGATGCCTGGCAATTTATCCGCCAGCAACGCCGGGACGAAAAGCGTTTTTCGTTCATCGCGTGGTTGATAAAAGTTACAGCAGATGTCGTTGCTATGCATCCACAAGCGTCCGGGTTCAATCTCATCCACCGCGGCCGAGTGTTGGTGTTTACGGATGTTGGTGTCTCCGTCGTAATCGAAAAAGAGGTGAATGGCTCGCGAGTTCCTTTACCTTACCTGGTGCGTGAAGCTAATAAAAAGACTATTCTCCATATCCATGAAGAGATAGAAACCGCCAAAGCACAGATTATTGCCGGCGAGGACAATTATGTTCTTGGTAAAAGCGGCAGCGCGGCATTGATGAAATTGTACCTGCGGATGCCACAGTGGCTGCGTGTATGGGCGATGAGGATGTTAATGCAGTATAACCCCGGCAGGATGAGGGACACTATGGGTAATGTGGCAGTCACGACCGTCGGTATGGTTGGGCACACCCATGGTTGGATCATCCCTACCAGTATGCACCCACTTTGCCTGGCATTTGGCACGATCAATGAACAAGCACGAGTTCACCAAGGCGAGATCGCCAAACGCAGAGTTCTACATTTGACAGCGCTTATTGACCATGACGCCGTCGATGGTGCGCCTGCCGGCAGGTTCATGGACGACCTGGTGCAAAAGCTCGAAGCTGGACATGGATTATAAACTTATTCAATCAAAAACTCAGAGAGGAACGATCAACAATGAAGATTAAGAATATCAGCCGCCGTAAATTTATTTCAGGTATTACCGCAGCTGCGGGTGCCACTCTCCTTGTTGCCTGTGTTCCGGTCAGTCCCGCGTCACAACCGGGGAAGAAGACAGCCGCCGAACTACTACCAGCGGAGAACACAGTACCGACTGCAACGTCTGGCAGGGTTCTCAAAGTTTGCATTGTCTATGACTCTGTTTATGGGAATACTGCAAAAATTGCCGAAGCGATGCTCGAGGGCATTGGCGGTAACCAGGAGTCGCAGCTAATAAAAGCACAGGAAGCCTCCACCGATAATCTTGTGGACGTTGACCTGTTGTTGGTTGGCTCTCCCACCCAGGCAGGTACCTTTATCGAGCCGGTCAAGAACTTCCTCGCAGGCATCCCCGTGGATGCGCTGAAAAATGTGAAAGCCGCTGCCTTTGATACCAGTTTTGATATCAATACCCAGAAAGCCTTTCTGCGCTTCATCATGAAGACCTTTGGTTACGCTGCCCCAAAAATCGCCAAAGAATTGAGCGGGAAAGGGGCGACTGTTTTAGCGACAGAGACTTTCATTGTGCTGAAAACTGAAGGACCGCTGCAAGAAGGAGAAGTTGAACGCGCCAAAGAATGGGCAAGCCGGGTTGTTAATTCTACCCGGGAAATATGATTGGGTTTCCCTGTAGAGGCAAACCATTTTCCTTGATTGTTTCAGCGTGTTGAACCTTACTTTTTATAATATGTGGAGAATAACTCGTCACTAACAAATGCATAGGCAAAATCTTCTTTATAAACAAGCTGGTAGCCGTCAATGCTCTCTTTGAAGGCATCCGAATAGAATTCAAACCTTGGAACAGCCAGAGCTTGATCGAGGGAGTTCTGCAGGACTGACTCTTGCGAGAAATAATGGATATTGTCAAATTCAAGGATTAAAATATCTGGTTTTAATTCCTGTATGTATTCATAATTGGCGAATTTCCATTCAATTTCGATCGACCAATTTGGTTGTTCGCGAACGTAAGCCCGCCAATCGCGATAAATAATAATGTTTTGATCAATTGGGATATTTGATAAATAATTCTTGTCTAGGTTCGTAAAGAACCTAATACTTTCAGATCTACTTTCTTTAGATATCGCATGAAGGACAGTCGAGATGCTGGTACGAATGAATAATGTAAATTGAATAATAACAATAACTGCAACGACACCAAGGAGTAATCTTTGTTTCATACTAACGAAGACATCTTTCCAGTTATCCTTTAGGCGGTCTGGAAGAAAACAAAGAAAGGTACCAAAACTTGATACCAGGGGTAGCGCAGAAGGCAAAAGGTAATAATCCTTCATTACAGCAACAAAAAACGCGAAATAAATAAAATGAACTACCCCCAAGCTTAAAATGAGTATGTTTATGGTTCGGTTTTTATTCTTAAGTATTCCGTAAACAGCAGCGAAAAACGTAAGCAGAATAAAAAACCAGTGGCCATAGTACCTACGCAAGTTGGGCCAGTTGTCTATCCATTTTATTAGACCTGTGGATTTTTCGTAGAATCCTGAAGTTAACTGCGAAAATCCTGATGAATACGCAGTAAGTACCTCTGCACGCTCTATCGGCAATAAGAGGACAGGATTGGAAAGGAGAAAAGTTGCTACCATTACCAGGATAAACGATAGCCCGGATAGAACGATTTTCCGTAATGGCACCTTAGTTTTCCAAAAACCGTATAAGAGGTATGTAAATATGGCAAGGAAGAAGAACAAGCCGATGATTTTTATCGATATTGTTAATCCAACAGTGATTGCAGCAAAGTAAAAATTCTTACTTAGCCTGTAACGATCCCGGTCCAAAAAAAACAAAGTCAAAACACTAAAGAGCAATAACAAACCATCGGGGTGCCACCAAATATTATTGACTACTAATGGAGGAAAAATCAACAATCCTAAAACCATAGCGACCGTTTTCCATCTTGAAAAAAAACGGGTTTGTAAATAAACCAGGATCCCAACAGACAATATCCCCGGCAAAACATTTATCATTTGCCTCAAAACCAGGACAATTAACTGGGTATGCAGCGTCCAATCAGAACCAAGGATCCACTTAATTGGCAGTAACCAGAGGGCGGAAAAGAAGAAAAAAGGGTATCCGTAATAATAAAATAGATAAATTACAAAATAGCGAATAGTTTGATATACGGAAAGATCAGAAGTGAGCATGCGTAGTACAAAAGGATATTCAGCAAACTCGTCTTGCTCAAAAACACTTAACATGATCAGGTCTTTAGAACCAGCCAGATTTGGAAAAATAAAAATACCGAAATAAATTATTCCGATAAGCGCCAGGAGCTGAAGATTTTTCTTTTGTTCCTTATTCATTGAATTTAGTTCCATGTCATTAATCAAAAAAGGGTCTTTCAACGCCTCTCCTCTTTATTATAAAGGATATTGTGCGGTGGTTAGGCTGGCGTTAGGCTCAACGACGATGCCTTCTATGAGATAAATTGACCGGTTAGCCTTGCCTTCAAATTTGGATTTCCGAACTATTGGCGCGCCACCATTCGAAATGTCCCTCGTGGCGGTAGCGCGAAGCCTTCGAGAGCGCTTAAAAAGGTCTGCGCGGTGGCGTCCTCCGCCTCAGCCCGCGAGCCGATGCGGTTGAGATGGTAGCGGAACTCAGGTTGTACATACTTGAGGTACAGCGCGTTGAATTCTCGCATGTCCGCGCGGGTATTTGTGATCAAGCGCTCCTCTTCAGTTTTCAGGTTTTCATCAGTCATGTTCAAGACACTTGCCTTCTTTCCTCATTGTGCAATATTGGATTGAGCCCAATTAATCAATCGCTGGAAAAGGAAAAAGGGGACAATCCATTAATTATTTATATTTTCCCGTTGGTAGGAGAGCATAAAAATATCATTATTTTAATGGCGGTTTTAATAGGTGGTTCAGTAGGGGAGATTCACGCGACTTGTGCGTCCCCTAGCGGGATGAATCTCCC
>CAZSGL010000155.1:0-3368 GCA_964606265.1 uncultured Anaerolinea sp.
AGGTAATTATGGGCACAACATACAAACTGATTTTACAAAGTGGTGTGGGGGCAGGCACAGTATACCCCCTGGAAAAAACCGATTTGCTGTTGGGGCGCGACCTGAGCAATGACATAGTGGTTAACGACCCCGAAGTCTCACGCCGGCACGCAAGGCTGATCCTGCAGGATGGCGATTACATCCTCGAGGATCTCAGTTCGACCAATGGTACTTTCATCCGCGGTCAGCGTTTGGGTGCGCCGCTTGTTCTCAGACCGGGTGAAACCATCACGATTGGTGAAAAGGTAGTCCTAAAATACGAGGTCATCCAGACGGATCCGAATGCGACGGTTGTCGTGCAGCGCAGAACAGTTGATGCCGCCTATCCGCCGGCCATGCCTGCGCCGGTACCCGTTGCACGCCCAATCGCAGCACCAGTGATGCCTCAGCCGCCCGCACAACCCGTGGCTATTCAACCTCCGAACCTCCAGCAACCCCACGCCCGCAAAAAGATGTCCAAGGCAGTAATTATCCTCCTTGCGCTCCTGGCGATCCTGTTCGTGTTCTGCCTGATCCCCTGGCTCATCATCGAGATGACCGATAGTTATTGCGCGCTCTTCCCGGGAGTGTTTAACGCCATTCAACCCGGGGCTTGCCCGTAATATTTTTGGTATCAGACAAGAAACTGGCAAGCTAATCGCCAGTTTCTTTGTTTTTCTCTTATAATGATTGAGAGGATAAAACGATTATTTGCCATGAGTGACGAAACTAAAATCTCCTCTTCGCCAAAATGGAGCAATACTGCCAAGCTGATAGTGGGTTTAACTATCGCTGGACTGAGTGCTGCCTTAATTTTCCGCTTTCAAAATATCCTGGGACCACTGCTTCTGTCATTTATCCTCGCGTACCTGTTCCACCCGATCGCGTCGTTCTTCAACCGTCGGTTGAAAATTCCATGGCGTTTAATCTCGACCATCATCTTTTTATTGATCTTTGCTGCCGTCATCGCCCTGCTTACCTGGGGAGGAATATCCATTTTTGACCAGGTTCAAAACCTGATCAATTATCTCCAGGGAGTTGTTGGTGACTTCCCAACATTTATTGCCAACATGACCGCTGAACCCATCAAGATCGGTCCCTGGCATATTGACCTTTCCAGTTACCAGGCATCAGACCTAACCGCCCAATTCCAGGGAGTGATCAATTCCGCCTTGTCGCAGATCGGCACCTTGCTGGGATCGATCGCCTCGGGTGTGGGGTCAACCATCACCTGGACGGTTTTCATCCTGATCATCGCTTACTTCATCATGTCTGAAAGCGACGGCGTGCGGGCAGGCATGATCAAGTTGACCGTGCCAAAATTCCAGGAAGATTTCTCCAAATTAGGCACCCAACTCTCCCACATCTGGAATGCCTTCCTTCGCGGTCAACTGATCATCTTCGTGATCACCGTAGCCTGGTATTCTCTGTTGCTGAGCGTTTTAGGCGTCAGGTACTTCTTCCTGCTGGCAATCCTGGCTGGTCTGGCGCGGTTTGTCCCCTATGTTGGACCTGCTGTCGCCTGGACCACCTACGGCCTGGTAGCCCTCTTCCAAACCAACTACTTCAACCTTATGCCTTTCCCGTATGCGTTGCTTGTTGTGGGCAGCGCGTGGGTGTCTGACCTGGTCATCGATAACTTTGTCAGTCCGCGCATCCTCTCCAACGCGCTGAAGATCCATCCGGCTGCGGTGCTGGTGATGGTCTTTATCTCCGCCAGTTTGTTTGGCTTCATCGGTGTGCTGCTTTCTGCGCCAGTACTGGCATCGTTAAAATTGCTGCTCACCTACATCACCAATAAGTTGATGGATCAGGATCCCTGGCGCAACCTGGAGACTTTTCCGCCACCTGAGCCAATCGGGCTAATGTTTACGCACTTTAAAGAAAAGTTGAAGCGCCTTTTTACAAAGAAATCCAGCGATCGTTCCATCGCTAGAATTGAACCCCAAATTGAAATAGACCAACCCGTTGGTCAAGTGGACCCCAAAAAAGGAGATTGAAATGGCAGAGACATATGATCCAAAAGTTACTACCATGGCAGAAACAGACAGCTATGCAATCTGGCGCGCAGAAGAACCGGACGGCGAAACCACGTATAACCTTGAATTGAACAACGTCACCATCCACATGTTTGAAGAAGAGTGGCTGGAGTTCCTCACGCTGGTTAAAAAGATCAAGTAAGCATTCGTTGCCCTCCAAAACAGGCAGGAGACCTGCCTGTTTTAGGTTAAAACAGGTGTGTATCAGTTTTTAAGGTAAAATCGGGGTGACACCATCACACAAAGGATATGTCCATGAACCTTGATGATCATCAGCAATTCCAGTCACTGGATCGTGAAAACATGCTTGCGCAGCTCCAGGGATTACCTGACCAGCTTGAAAAGGCCTGGGAATTGGGTCTGGGATTGCCGCTTCCGCAAATGAACGAAATCACCCGGGTGGTTATCGTGGGAATGGGCGGTTCCGCCATCGGCGCTGACCTGCTGGCGGCCTACCTGCTGGACAGGCTGGACGTCCCCGTCATTATCCACCGCGACTACGGATTGCCGGCTTTTGCCCATGACCGCAGCACGCTGGTGATCCTCACCTCGCACTCAGGCAATACCGAGGAGACTCTCTCGGCGTTTGATGAAGCCTGCAAGCGCCGCTGCCAATTGATGGCAATCACCACCGGCGGAAAGTTGCACAAAGCCATGCTGGATGCCGGTCTGCCTGTGTGGGTCTTCACCCATCACGGTCAGCCGCGCGCTGCGGTTGGTTTCTCCTTCGGGCTGCTGCTGGCGTTATTTACCCGTTTAGGCTTGATCTCTGACCCCTCGCAGGACTTGAAGAATGCCCTGGTTACCCTGCGTGAGTCGGCGATTTCCCTGGATCCGCAAGTGCCCGTGAAGAATAACCCCGCAAAACGCATGGCGGGGCAGATGGTCGGGCGGGTGGTTACCGTGTTTGCAAGCGGATTCATGGCACCGGTGGCGCGCCGCTGGAAGTGCCAGATCAACGAGGTCGCCAAGGCGGCTGCCAATTTTGAGGTGCTGCCGGAAGCCGACCATAATACCGTGGCGGGCGTCTATCACCCGGAGGACGCGCTCTCACGCGAGATTCGCGTATTCCTGCTTGCCAACGTGGATCATGTCCGCAATCAGAAACGCATTGAGGGTACCCGCCAGGTGATGATGGTGGAGGGTCTCAATACCGACCTGGTGACCGCTCGCGGGGAGAGCAGGCTGGCGCAGATGTGGAGCACCCTGTTGTTTGGTGATTTCACCGCTTACTACCTGGCAATGACTTATGATGTTGACCCCACACCTATCCCGCCCATTGACGCGCTCAAGGAATACATGAAGGATTAA
>CAZSGL010000155.1:3468-5275 GCA_964606265.1 uncultured Anaerolinea sp.
CATTCCGCCATGCCCACCGGGCAGGCGCTGCGCCTCTGCCCCAATCTCATCCTCGTCGCCAGCGGATTTGGCGATTACTCCGCCAAGTCTGAAGAGGTCATGGCTATCCTGCGCAACGTCTCCGGGTTGGTGGAGCAGATTTCCGTGGACGAAGCCTTTGTGGATGTCACCGACCTGCCCGAATCCCCCGAATCCATCGCCCGCAAGCTGCAGGCTGATGTTCTCAAAGGCACCGGGCTGCCATGCTCGCTGGGAGCTGCCAGCAACAAGCTGGTTGCCAAGATCGCCACCGACCAGGGCAAAGCCCGCAGCCAGACCGGTTCCTACCCGCGCGCCATTCTGGTGGTGCCGCCGGGGCAGGAGGCTGCCTTTTTGGCGCCCCTCAAGACCGCTGCCATGTGGGGCGTGGGACCCAAGACCGACGCCGCGCTGGCAAACGCCGGCATGCGCACCATTGGGGATATCGCCGCGCGCACTCCCAAAGAATTGGAACACCTGCTAGGGAAGTACGGCGCGGATCTGCACGCTCACGCCCTCGGCATCGACAACCGCCCGGTGATCGTTGAGCACGAAGCCAAATCCATCAGCCAGGAGACCACCTTTGCCCGGGATACCGCCGATCCACAGGAGCTGCGCCGCACGCTGCGCGAACTCTCCTCAAAAGTAGCCTACCGTATGCGCCAGGATGACGTATGCGCCCGTGTGGTGCGCCTCAAGATCCGTTGGTCCGATTTCTCCACGCACACGCGCCAGACGCGCCTGGAGCAACCCACCGACCAGGATGGGGTTATGTATGCAGCGGTCGAGAAGTTGTGGAAATCCATTTGGACAGACGGGCAGCCCGTGCGCCTCATTGGCGTGGGCGGTTCCGACCTGGTGGAAACCGCGCACCAGATGAGTCTGTGGGATACGCCCAACGAAAAGGAACGCAAGCTGCTGGAAGCCCTGGATGAGCTGCGCGAGAGATACGGCCGGCAAACTGTAAAACGCGCTTCCAGGCTCAAAAAGTAAACCCCGCAACTCTCACCGGGGGGTTAACCAACAGGATAAAAACCAACGATTATGAACGGCTTTATCTCAGAATCCACCAGCAAGATCTCCGACGGTTTTGGCACCGCGTTTTTCATTCTTGTGCTGTATCTTTCCACTCGTTTTGTTTATCCCTTCGTTGAATCCACCTTCGCTAAACCGGGAGTATTCATCTACATTCTCATCCTTCTGGCGGCAGGCATCTTCATGCTGGCGCGGGCACTGCTCGCCGGCAGGCAGGAAGCTCAATGGGCGGATGCCGGGCTTAGCGCAGGGGTGCTCCTGTGGCAGGTTACGCAGTTCAGCAACCTTTTGGGCAACAGCGGGCTCTTCGGGCAAAGCGGATGGCTGTTCTGGTTGATGGCGATATTGATCACGACTGTGCTTTGGCGCAAGGTTATTCCTGTTGGACTGCGCTTTTTCATTCTTGTCTACCTGCTTTTGTGGGCAGGGCTGCTTTACACCAACACGCTGCCCCTCATCACAGGCTGGCCGCCTGTTTTCATCGTGTCTTACCACGCTGTGCAGGCGCTTGCGCTGGCGGGGGTGCTTGTTTTCCTGTGGTGGATCGTCTTTCGCACATCCACTGCGGTTGAACGCAAGGTGTGCGCGCTCGGGTTGGCTTTCTGTGTCATGCTGGGTGCGAGCCTCTTTTAGTTCGCGCAATCCCCTTTTTTCTCCAGCAATTCCTCGTACACATTCTTAACGCGCGCGGCGATCTTATCCCACGAGTAGAACTTGGCATACTCGGCTGCCTGGTCACCCAGCCTGTTGCGCA
>CAZSGL010000156.1:0-5074 GCA_964606265.1 uncultured Anaerolinea sp.
TCCTTCCAAAGGTACTGGGCATGCTGTTGATCGCTGACGGCATTTGCCAATTCGTGTATGTCTGCCAGCGGTTGATCCTCCCTGACCTTGCGGTAATCGCTTATCCCTGCCTGGTGATCAGTTTCATTGCCGAAGTTTCCCTGGCTTTGTGGCTTTCTATCAAGGATGTCAGGGAACAAAAACCAGCTTTAGTTGCCTTGACTGAGTAGCTTATCCGAAGTTTTCAAATAAGGAGTAAAAAATGAATTCACTTAATAAAACCGCAAGAGGCGCAGGGATCCTGTACATCATTATGGATGTATTCATGATATTCAGCGGTATGGTTGTGGATCCAAAAATTTATGTGCCCGGCGATGCCGCGGCCACAGTCAGTAATATTCTGGCATCTGAGTGGCTATTCCGCCTAGGCTTCGTGAGCTGGATAGTCGGACTAATCCTTCAATTGTTTTTGGTCCATGTTTTATACGAGCTGTTTAAATCTGTCGACAAGGGTCAGGCGAGGCTGATGGTGATATTCGTTGTTATCGGTGTCTCAGTAGCTTTCCTGAATAATCTCAATCTGTACGCTCCCATCGTGCTCTTAAGCGGTGCTGAACATCTCTCAGCTTTCAATCCGGCTCAGCTACAAACGCTGGCGATGTTATTCTACGATCTGTATAAACATGGGATGATGATAGATGAGATCTTCTGGGGTCTTTGGCTCATTCCCCTCGGAATACTTGTTTACAAATCGAGATTCGTCCCTAAAGTGTTGGGCGTTTTGCTTATCGTCGGCTGTTTTGGGCATCTGCTTAGCTTCCTCTCGACTTTTCTCCTTCCGGATTACAGCGCAATTCTCATTCCAATATCTGAAATGGTTATGGTTGGCGAGTTACCAATTTTCCTTTGGCTTTTGATTAAAGGCGTAAAAGAGCAACAACAAACTAAATCAGAGTAAGTCTGAGGCAGGAAACAATACGGCTACTTTAAATATGTGGAAGGATACTCAAATGAAAGCGATCGTATACACAAAATTCGGACCACCGGATGTGCTTCAACTCAAAGAGGTAAGAAAACCCACACTCAAAGACCATGAGGTGCTGATAAGAATATATGCAACAACAGTTGTTAAAGAAGACCCGGATATGAGAAGGTCCCCAGGTTTTAACGGAATTTTCAAACCCAGAAATCAGATTCTTGGGCAAGAGCTGGCTGGGGAAGTCGAGGCGATAGGTAAAGGTGTGACCCGCTTCAAACCCGGCGACCCGGTATTTGGCTTCGACACGTTTGGCGCGTACGCTGAATACAAATGTATGCCTGAAAACGGAGCACTTGCCATAAAACCGACCAATATGAGTTACGAGGAGGCAGCCAGTGTTCCGAATGGGGCACTCACCGCGCTGCCTTTCCTGAGAGACAAGGGCAAGATCCAGAGTGGACAAACCGTGCTGATCTACGGCGCTTCCGGATCGGTTGGCACTGCAGCGGTGCAGTTGGCCAAGTACTATGGGGCTGAGGTGACCGGAGTGTGCAGCACTGCCAACCTGGGAATGGTGAAATCTCTCGGAGCAGATCAGGTAATTGATTACACCCGGGAGGATTTTACCGAAAATGGTAAAACCTATGACATTATTTTTGACACGGTTGGCAAGCGTTCGTTTTCGGAGTGTAAAGGTTCGTTGACGGATGAAGGTACCTATATTTCCACAGTTCCTACGCCGGTAATGATGCTCCAGGCGTTATTGTCTGCAAAAATCAGCGGTAAAAAGGTTAGGTTTGTGGCCGCGGGTCTGAGACCTTCAAGTGAGAAGATCAAAGATCTTGACTTTCTCACAGAATTGATCGAGGCGGGCAAGTTTAAACCGGTTATTGATAGATGTTACCAATTGGAGCAGATTGCCGAAGCTCACAGGTATGTCGAAAATGGACACAAAAAGGGCAATGTTGCCATAAGGGTAGTCTGGGCTTATCAAAGAATCCAATAGTAGAGCGCAACCTCTTGAACAATGGATAAATAGGAGCTTCATATGCATCAAATTTCCAAAGAAATACCTGTGTCAAAACGTTTCTTTCCTGCATTGCTGCCGATCATTGGGGAGGAAAGATACAAGCAAGTTATTGCGAGATATCAACAGTATTACACAAACCATGAATTCCCTGATAACCCTGGCCTTCGAAGGCACTTAATTGAAGGTATTCTTCCCGGGCTTGCTTTGTATCAAATTTTCCGGGAAAGCAGTGAATCGCAGGAAAGCGCTTTAAAGAGTATTGATCAAACTTTCGAAAAGCTCTTTTCTGATAAACGCGTGAGCTTGCAAAAATTAGGGGGGATTCCTTTCTTTTACAATATTTTGAGGTTCTATATTAAACCCGCCATGCGTCAGTATCCTATTGAGGGTTGGAAAATTGACTGGGTACAGAATGATAAGAACGCAATCCGATTTAATATGATCAGTTGTTTTTATTTCGACACACTGTCAAGTTATGGAGCACCTGAATTAACAGCTACATTTTGCCAGGTGGATGATTTTATCTATGGTGACATGTCTCCTCAGGTTAGTTGGCAGAGGTATAAAACTATTGCGAGAGGGGGCACTTATTGTGATTTTTGTTTTGCTCGTAAAGTAAAACAGCAGGAAAAATGAGCCACATATTTCGAAGTTTGAGGCAATTATGGACATAACCAATCGATACATCGCTAACTGCGGCAACGACTGCACCCAATGCCCGCAATACAAGCGGGATTGCGCAGATGGCTGCCTGGGTATTGTATGCGCCAATTACTGCAGGACTTGCATCGTCAGGCTTTGCAACCTGGAACGCCAAACAGCCAATTGTGCTCAATGCCAGGAGTATCCCTGCCAAACGTTGGAAAAACAATTTGAGAATATGGCAAATGATGGGTTTGGTCATTGGGCGTTAGCCGCAAGAAAAGTATTGGAAGAAATTCGCCCTTCAAAGCCACTCAACAATCCGAAGTAACACATATATCAGGCAACTAAAAATAGGAGAGAATTATGTTTCGAAAAATTGCATCACTCGTTGGTTTTTTAGCAATAACGCTAATTTTGCTAAGTGCTTGTCAATCCAAGCCGGTTACCACGCCCGTACCCAGCCCAACCCCCTCAGCCCCGTTTACTTTCGTAGACAGCGGGCAGGATCTTGGGCTGGGGGATGGTACTTCTGTCACTGTTGGTGATGTGGATGCCGACGGGGATAGCGATGCTCTCGTCAGCAATGCTGATAAGAACAGCACGTTGCTGCTGAATGACGGTGTCGGCAAATTCACAAAGAGTGCCCAGGAATTCAAACCCGGCAGTGGTACCGCTTTTGGAGATCTCAACGGAGATAAATCGCTGGATATCTTTATCACTCTAGAGACAAGCAACGAGGTCTGGTTGAATGACGGCAAGGGAGTTTTTACTGCAAGCGATCAAAACCTTACCAGTCCTGAGAGCTCATCCGTGTCTTTGGGTGATCTGGATAGCGACGGCGACCTGGACGCTTTTGTAACCAATTGGAATTCAAATCCAGACCAGGTTTTTCTGAATGATGGCAGCGGCATTTTTACCGATAGCGGTCAAACGCTGGGCAATTTTTCTGGCACAGCTGTATCATTGGGAGACGTTGACCAGGATGGTGACCTGGACGCATTAGTCGCCAACAATGGCGAGAAGGCAGACAACGCCCCGGTCCTGTGGTTGAACGATGGTACTGGCGCATTCACCGACAGCAATCAAAGGTTGGGATTCACCAACGCCTATGCCGCGGTTCTGGGTGATCTGGATGTTGATGGAGACCTGGACGCGTTCATCGCCAATTCATCCCACAATGGAGCAAACCCGGCCGATAAAGTATGGTTGAATGACGGGAATGGCATATTTTCTGACAGTGGGCAAAACCTGGGCACTCTGTACAGTCTCACCGCCGCCTTGGCTGATATGGATGGTGACGGTGACCTGGACGCGGTTGCTGGTAGCTGGAAGACCGGTCCCAAAATTTGGTTGAATGATGGCAAAGCGACTTTTACCGACAGCAAGATCAAGCTGGATTCATTCAACAACTCCGGTGTAGCCATTGCCGATATGGATGGCGATGGTGACCTGGACATGTTTGTGAGTACAAATACTTGGGTTGCGGGTAATGGACTGCATAAACTCTGGTTAAACCAGCCTTATCCATAGAAACTATATCCAGTATGGCTGAGAAGCCATCCGGATAATCAAGCATGTAACAGGTTGGAATAGAATTGTTGGATGGGTTGGATTGTGTGATTCAAGGTGATTCGCGATCGTGAGTTCATGTAATCCAACCCAAAATCATCTGGATGCCAGGAGAATTGCTTTGAATATACTTGTAAAGATTTTGGTAGGGTTTGCAAGCATTGCCTCGATCGCTTTTGGCGTATGGCACTTTTTTGTTCCCAGTGTGTGGAAGTGGTATTCCTATATCGATCCCAACGCGACCGAACTCATAGTGGCTATTCGGGCGATTAACGTGTTCTTTTCATTATCTTTGGTTTTGTTTGGAGTGTTAAACATTCTGTTCATTTTTGGCGGAAATGCAAATCGATATTCTATTATTGCCTTACTGGTCGCGACCTGTATTTTATGGCTCACCAGGTTGTTATTTCAGGTGATTTACCCGCAAGGTTCTCTCTACCCTCTCCTCCAATACGGCATGTTATCGGCATTCATAATAATTAATCTTTGTTACATCATTTCATTAGGTCTTTTGGTGATGCAAAAAAATACTGGCTAGCATCCAGTTATTGGTTTGGGAGAGTCACTCCATTTCCAATATTTGTAGAAGGTTTGCCAGTAACAAAAAACTGAAGCTGTAGCAAAGTAACTGTAAACCTGAAGGGAATTTATAGTGGAAAATAAATTGTTGTTGATTGGCTCACTGGGGGCTTTTTTTCTGGCTACTGCCGCTACTCTTGTATCGGATATGCACGGGATCGGTGATTGGTTTATCTCATCCCTCCAGGCAAGCAAGAACGCATTGAATCCAGCTCCAATCTACGCTGCACCATACACGATTGCCGGCTATTTCGGTGAACCTTTGTTGATCCTCTCCATCGCCATGCTTACTA
>CAZSGL010000157.1:0-5053 GCA_964606265.1 uncultured Anaerolinea sp.
AAAATGGTAACCCCACAGTGGACTTCAGCCAATTGGTCACGGATCATTTTAACCAGCTCACCAAGAGCGAGAAACGCATTGCCAATTTCGTGCGCAAGAATCTCAACGAAGCGGCTTTCCTGGCAGCCAGTGAAATTGCGGACCACTTAAACATCAGCGAGGCGACCGTGGTGAGGTTTGCGCGCAGCTTAGGTTACTCCTCCTACCCAGCGCTGCGCAGCAGTATTCAAACCTCGCTGCGCGCGCGTGTAACGCACTCCTCGCGCATCAGGACGCGCCTGGAAGACCTGCGGACTTCGGCGGATATTTTTGAACGCCTGGCAGCCTCTGAGATTGATTATCTCAGCCAGGCGCTGGAGACAGTAAACCGCGAACAACTGGAAAGAGCAGTTGAATTGATGCGCGAAAAACAGCGCATTTATGTTTTCGGGACGGGACCCTCCCTCTCCCTGGTTGATCTGCTGGAAATCCGTCTGCGGCGCTTCGGCAAGGATGTATTCTCCCTGCGCAGCTCCGGGCGCGAGATGCTGGAGCCGTTACTGTCGCTGGGACCTGACGACCTGTTGATCGTCATTTGTTTCTTCTCGGTTAACCCAAGCTTGAAACTTGTGCTGGAATACGCCAACGAAGTGCACTGCCCGGTGGTGATGATCACCGACACGTTGGATACCATCATTGGTGACAAGGCTGATGTTGTCCTGGCAGCCCAGCGCGGCCCGGTGTCGGAATTCCATTCGCTGGTGGTGCCCATGACCATTATCAATGCGCTGCTGCTCTCGGTAGCCAACCAGGAACAGGAACAGATAATGCCGGTGTTAGACCGCCTGGACCTGCTGCGCGATAAATTGAAACGCAATAATGCCAATGAGGAATAATTCTTTTGAAAAAAGATCGAGGAGCGAAGTTATCGAGAGATCAGAAGTGTTTTTTTACCAAAAGAGGTATTCGATTGAAGTTTTTACAGGAGTAAATCGATGAGTTATTTTGATAGTGCTTTACTGACGGGCAAAGATAAACGGATGGCGCGATTCCGGCGGTTTTTGCGCTGGATCACCACTCCTCACGTTATTCTTTCGTTCATAATGTTAGCCACCATGATCTACCTGGTCATTATCCCGTTGTACCGGATGCTAATGACCACAATCACGATCTCGGACAGCGATCTGAGGATTATCAAGGACGGCGTTGTGGGCGAGTTCACCTGGTTCCACTGGGTGAGGATGCTGACCAGTAAGATCGCCAAGCTGATGACCTATGAACCACTGCTGCATTCGCTCACCATCTCCTTTGGTGCGACAGGTTTGGCTTTGGTCATCGGTGGTTTAATGGCATGGATGGTTGTGCGTACGGACATGCCCGGGCGCAATACCATTCATATGCTGGCAACCATTCCGTATATCATGCCTTCCTGGACAATCGCGATGGCGTGGACGGTGATGTTCAAAACGACAGCCAAATCAGGCGGAACACCGGGTGTACTGGAGTTCCTGACGGGAACACCTCCACCAGACTGGCTGGCGTATGGGCCAATCCCCATCATCTTCAGCAGCGGCTTGCATTACTACACATTCTTCTTCCTTTTCGTCTCGGCAGCCCTGCTTTCCATTGATTCATCGCTGGAGGAGGCTGGTGAGCTGGCTGGAGCGGGACGCTGGCGCATCATGCGCAAGATCACCTTCCCTCTCGTCATCCCTGCCCTGGCTTCGGGGTTCATTATGACCTTTTCCAAAACCATGGGCACTTTTGGGGGACCAAACATACTGGGTGTTCCCGTGAGGTATTACACACTATCAACGATGCTGCGATCCAATACCGGTATTGGGAATTATGGGGATGCCTTTGTCCTGGCGATTGTGTTGATCCTGTTTGCCATGACCACGGTAATGATCAACCAGAAGGTGGTCGGTACCCGCAAAAGTTTTGAAACAATTGGCGGGCGTGGATTCATGTCACAAAAAGTGAAACTGCGGAATTTCAAACCGCTGCTTACGGCTCTTGTGGTCGTCTTTCAATTCATCATCGCCATCCTTCCATTGGTACTGCTCCTTTGGAGCACTTTCATGCTGCGCCAGGGCAGTTACAGCCCGGATAATTTTACGTTGGAGCACTGGATCGGCAAAGGTGATATTAAGATCAACAATGGAGAACCGGGGGTCCTGCTCAATAACAGGATCTACCTGGGTGCCTGGAACTCCATCCGCCTGGCTTTGTTGACAGCTTTTTTCACTTCAATATTTGGCGTCATCCTGGGGTACGCCATCGTTAAAGGGCGGGGGACGCGGCTATCCAAGATTGTGGAACAGATGGCGTTCATCCCATATGTCATCCCGGGCATTGCATTTGGGGCAGTGTATATCTCGATGTTCACCAAACCGGTGGGTCCCATTCCACCACTTTACGGCACTTTCGCCCTACTGGTGGTGGTGTCTGTGGCAAAACACTTGCCATTTTCAGCGCGAACAGGTGTCTCAGCTATGCTGCAAGTGAGCAAGGAGTTGGAGGAGGCGGCAACGATCGCAGGAGCAAGTCCGTGGAGACGTTTCTGGCGAATCATCTTCCCGCTGACGAGCACCGGTTTCGTCTCCGGGTTCCTGCTCAACTTTATCTCCACCATGCGCGAGTTGTCACTGATCATCCTGCTTGTCACACCGACCACCGCGGTACTGGCAAGTATGACGATGCGCTACATTGAAAATGGGAATGAGCAGCAGGCTAACGCTGTGATCCTCATCCTCATTTTCCTCGTATTAATCGGGAACTTCATCATCAGCCGCTTCCGCGGCGGCAGCCTGAAAAAAGGCCTGGGAATGTAAGGAGAAAAAATGCAAACACCAATCACGATCAAAAACCTAACAAAAAAATTCGGCGATGTCGTCGCGGTCAATGATGTCAGCTTGACCATCGATCCCGGAACCTTTTTGACACTGCTGGGACCTTCAGGCTGCGGTAAAACCACCCTGCTGCGCTGCATCTCGGGGTTGGAAGATCCTGATGAAGGCGAGATCTTCATCGGTGATAAGCTGGTTTATTCGCACGTTAAAGGGATCTCCCTCGCCCCGGGTCAACGCGACCTCGGCCTGGTTTTCCAGAATTATGCCTTATGGCCGCACATGACCGTCTACAAGAACATTACTTTTGCTCTCGAGATTCAGAAAATGTCAAAAGCCGACATGGACACGAGGGTGACGGAAGCGCTGGCTGAAGTCCAGATGGATGGATACGAAAAGCGCTACCCGCGAGAGATGAGCGGCGGACAACAACAGCGTATTGCGCTGGCGCGCATGCTGGCATACCGTCCCAAAGTCTTTTTGATGGATGAACCGCTTTCGAACCTGGACGCGCGCCTGCGCATGGACATGCGCACCGAACTGAAACGATTACACCATGTTTCAGGTGCCACAACCGTTTATGTGACCCACGACCAGATGGAAGCCATGACCATGTCCTCCAAGATAGCTGTGATGAAGCTGGGCGTGATCCAACAGATGGACACCCCGGATATGGTTTACCATTTCCCCGCCAATCTCTTCGTGGCTGACTTCATCGGAAACCCCAAGGTGAACCTGCTTGCCGGGTGGGTATCCGGTAAGAACACAGTTGACGTGGGTAAATTCAATATTCCGGTGAAGACCTTCCGCCAGACCGGGGATGTTGTGCTGGGCATCCGCCCGGAAGACATCCTCATCTCTGAAACAGAACTCCCGGGTGGGGTGGAATTCCAGGCTTATTCAGTCCTGCCATCCGGTTCTGATACCACGATCATCGCCCGCAAGGGGGAGACCGAATTAACGGTCAAGGAAAATGGCGTCAGCAAGATCAAGATGGATCAAAAAATATGGCTTTCCTTCAACGAGGACTGCACCAACCTGTATGCCAAGGAAAGCGGCGACCTGGTTACCGAGTAAAAAAACAGGTAAAAACCGATACAAAACTACCCATAACTCGAGAAAAGGAGGAGATAGGGACATCACTAATTGCAAGGCCCATATTCGTTTTTCAAAGATCCAAATTCTAACAAGGAGAAGGTAAATGAAAGCGATATTAAGAATTGCAACACTTGTATTGTTGGTCAGCTTGCTGGCCGCCTGCGCAAAACCGGCTGTAGTGCCAACAGAAGCGCCTGTCGTAGTTGAACCAGGTGCCACCGAAGCCCCGGTCGCCACTGATGCCCCGCTCACCCCGCAGCAGGAATGGTTAAAAGCCAACCTGTTGGGTGAATTCGAGGGACCCCAGGATTGGGCAGCCATTGAAGCCGCAGCTATCGCGGAAGGTGAATTGCTGGTTTACGCAAACACCTCCAAGATCGAAAAAGCAGCAGAGGGCTTCATGGAAAAATACCCCGGCATCAAGGTGCAGGCCTTTGACCTTGGTGGCGATGATGTGCTCGCTAAAGTTCTTGAAGAACAAAAAGCCGGCGCATTCACAGGAGATGTATGGGCAAGCAGTGGCGGCGCTGAGTTAGTCGGTTCCGTTATGCCGAACAATTATGTCTGGCGCTTTGTCCCCGATGCGATTGCCGCAGTCACCACAGACGAATACACTCACCCGTTGTTGATGAGCCGTCTTGGTACAAGTGTCTTCGCGTACAACTCCGAATTGAATCCCGACGGCTGCCCGATCTCCAATATCTGGGAATTAACCAATCCGGAATGGAAGGGCAAATTCTTCATCGAAGATCCATTGAATGATGCCTCCACCCTGAGCAAACTGATCACCTTTGCGTCTAAAGCCGATGATATGAAAGCAGCATACGTAGCCCTGTACGGATCCGAACCCGTTTTGGATGCCGATACCCCCGATGCTGGCTGGCTGTGGTTAAAACGCTTTGCCCAGAACGGCCCGATCCCTCAACCCGGCGGCGACGAAGTTGACGAAGCCTTTGCATCCCCCGGTATGACCGAGAGTTTCATGGCACTGGGATCCTACTCCAACTATCCCGACGTAATTGATGGAAACCTGGTCTTCGAACCCTGCTTCGGACTTGAACCGGTGATGGGAATCCAGAGCCAGAGCTACCTGGGCATCATCAACCAGGCACCTCACCCCAATGCTG
>CAZSGL010000158.1:0-5049 GCA_964606265.1 uncultured Anaerolinea sp.
CGTGCATCAAAGATCCACACCTCGAACATATAGGACCGGCTCGTTAAAAATGAATGCCAATCATCTTGAGAGTTTGGCCGTTTCCTCGGTGAGGATGAGTACCCCAGATAAAAAGCCGGACTGCACTTTCATGCAGTCCGGAATTCGCCAGGAGTGGCGAGGAAAAACCGGCCATGTGCCAGCATCAAAGCGTACGGTCCGCGCGCTGCAAAAGTTTCAGTCGAACCAAAAAATAAAATGGAACCCGGGCAGGCTTATTGTGTTGGGTGTAATAAAGTCGTGGTGTTACTGAAATCCAAGGTTGAAAAACCAAATGCCCGTGGAGTTGCAAACCTTACCGGGCGCTGCCCCCAGTGCGGCAGAAAAGTAAATCGATTCTGTAAGGCTGCAGATTGGCTGGGCTAGATGATCAATCGGGAAAATTATCTTGATGTTTTAAAGTACAACGATTTTTTGAGATCGGTTAACCAATGTGAAGAGCGGACAATTGCCACTTACTGGCCAAGGTTGAAGCACCTGATTGAATGGGCTGATGGCACTCGCTTCACAACCGCATACAAAATAAGGCCAACGTTCCCCATGTACCTTGGGGGGTTGAAGGGCGAGGATGGAGCGCCAAGAATTGGATCTTCACATTTTGCTGCGTGCTGCAAGACCGGCAGAGCATTCTTTAAATGGGCGCGGGAGGAGAATCCGCGGTCCTACCGGGATGTGGAGCTGATCTGGATAAAATCCATCCGACCGCCAAAGGCCAGGAGCGAACAAGCTGAGGTAAAAACAAGGGAGATCTACTCCCTGGAAGAAGTGATCAGCCTGACCACTGCAGCGGATAAATCCATGATGATGCGGCGTATGCGGGCTGCGGTGGCGTTCCTGTTCTTATCCGGTATGAGAATTGGTGCGTTTGTTTCGATGCCGATCAGCTGCGTGGATCTGGAGAAGCTTCTGGTTTCACAGCTCCCGGCCAAGGGTGTGTTGACGAAAAACCATAAAGCCCAGGTAACCACCTTATTAAATATTCCGGAGCTGCTGGAGGTTGTAAGGGAATGGGATGATTTTATCCGTGCCAGCGTGCCTGATCATATCCTTTGGTATGCACCTCTTAACCACGAGCTGCAGCCGGCAATGGTCAATCCCTCAAAGGAAAGGATCAAAACCAGGCAGGATAATTTCAGGGATGACCTGATCAAATTGTGTGAGATTGCCGGCGTGAAGTACAAGTCTGCTCATAAGTTCCGGCACGGGCACGCGGTTTATGCCATGAAACGGGCAAAAGACCTTTCACAGTTGAAGGCGATCTCGCAAAACCTGATGCATTCGACGGTGGGGATCACGGACGGGATCTATGGCAACCTGGTGCATGATGATGTGCACAAAGCGATCGCGTCTCTCTCCAGCCTGGAAGTAAAAAGCCAGGAGGACCAGGCCGCGGTTGACCGGGTGGTGGAATTGGTGATGGCGAAGATGAAGGCGGGAACACAAGTAGTTTGATTAAGAAAGGTTTGAGGTTAAAATGCCAACAAGTTCATTGCGGTTATGCTCTTATCCAGGGTGTGCGGAATTGGTCAGGTCGGGTTTTTGCGACAAGCATAAAGCGGAATCCTATTACCCGATATTAAAAAGACCAATACAAATCGAGGTTGTAATGGTGGTTGGACCCCCTGGAAGTGGTAAATCTACATTTGTAAAAAACCATAAAACAGATGGGGATATTGTATTAGATCTGGATCTGATCATTAGCAATTTATCGGGACAACCCCTACACTCAATCCACGAGCCATTCTACGTAAAACAAGCCATTTCAATTAGAAATTTAAAAATTGAAGAGTTGAGTAATACGGAGTACTTAAATAAAAAATTGTGGTTTGTGATTGGGGCATCAAAAACATTCGATAGAAATAATTGGAAAGAAATACTAAATCCCACAACAATCTACGTTATGAAATGCCCTGTGGAAGTATGTAAACAAAGGGTTAGGGATAGAAACAGCGAATCTGAAGAAGACCAAATTAAGGCAATCGATAAATGGTTTGCAAATTATGAATATTTAGACGGTGAGTTAATAATCAATTCAGATAATTGATAAAATCGGGAAATGTTGGGTGAGACCTAATGTATTAGATTTATTTTGGTTTAATTAAAACTAAAATCGGTTTACTCATTCTTTCCTTATTGTCATGCAGGGTAACCCCGAATTTTATATGTATTTTTTCTTTATTTTCAATTAACACTGGGATTTCTTCCTTATCACTTGAAACCGCATAAGTGAAGGTAGCATGTTGATGAGATCCGATCTGCTCATCAACGATTCTTGGGCTGATCATTGGTTGAATTTTGATTTTTTGGTTATCTATGAATAGATTGTAGTCTCTATAAAAAATTGATTCCTTGCCTTCGTTATGGACATAAGCTTGCAGAATTAAATGACTATGTTCCTTCCTTTGCAATATCGGAGGGGATGATTTGGCGAGGGGAGGCGTTGATTGAGTAATTTGAAGATTAACCTTCACTTTTATTCGCTTTTCAAAAGAAACATGAAGGAAGGTTGCAAGTGCAACCAAGAAAGTTGCAATTCCAATTAATAAGATCCATTTCTCATATGATGTCATGGCGTCCTTTCCTTAGAGAAAAGTAGTTCTTAGTAATTAATCATGGCCATAAAATCGTCTTCACCGATAATGCGAATTTGCTGACCTTTGGATCGTAGATCTTCTGCCATCCGATGTTTTGTGCTTTTTTGATAGCCGGCCAACCGTTTCAAATCCTGGTCTCCGACTACAAGAAGGGTGGTGTTTCTGTTAACTTTCATGTCAATATTGCAGCCCATTTTATAGGCTATTTGAGCTGCCTCCATTCTAGAAATTGACAGCTCTCCGGTAAAAACAACTACTTCCCCGTAAAGGGGTCCGGACGGATCGGGTTCCGAATTAGCCAATTTGCGAAAATCTTGATCAGTAGCAGAAGGTAATCGAGAGTTGCTGTTACTGGTGCCGCAACCGCAATATTCGAAATATTGAGATATCCACTTTTCAAAGGGAACATTCTTTTGCTCGGCAGCCTTGACCAGAATAAATCCGGCTGCACGGGCATCTTCAACCGCGTCATGATGATGGTCGAGCTGAATCTCTAATATGTTCACCAGGTTTGCAAGACCATAACCTCTTTGACTTACTTCCTGCCATGTACGCCTGGCAATGCGGGCGGTATCGACCCAGCGACATTCAGGCTTGGGATGGTTTACCCTGACTGCGCACTGACTGAATGCAAGGCGGTCAAAAGGCATGTGGTGAGCAACGATTGAATTTCCAACCTTTTGATTTACGATATCCAGCATGTCGTTCAGGCATGGAGCGTCACTAACCTGGCTTTCTGTGATCCCGTGAATTCCAATATTGAAATCGTTGAAGTAGGTCTCTGGATTTACCAGTGTCCCCCAGGTGTCTACAATTTGCCTGTCACGGAAAAACGCCAATCCTACCTGGCAGATGCTCCAATAATTTTCGTTTGCAGTTTCTACATCCAGGGCGATGAAATCAAAATCAGACATTTTTACCCCTTTGGTTATCAATATCCTAATAACCTGGCAATTCCAACCCCGATCAATGAAACTATCGCGATTATCAGCATGATTTTCAAAAGGAAGCTTATTTCTTTTTTGTGCCGGTAATAAAGTGGCATGAAATTCTTACAAAGAAGGCGGAGTAATTGTGGGGACTGGCTTTAGGATTTTTCGGATTATGTATTGATATGCCATTTGGGCTTTGTCTGACCCTCGAAATTCAAACGGGAAATTCCCTGCGCCAGTAAGCAATGTAATGGTGCTTGTTTTAAAAATCAACCCATCGTCTGCAGCGGCAATTCCATATACCCGCTCATAGGGCAAGGAAACCATAGACTTGTGCTTAATCAATACTCCCTGGTCAAAGAAAATTACCCTCTGGTCAGTGATCCCGACAAACCCAGTCCCAGCGCCCTTACAATCAAACACGGCATAAATCACTTCTCCTGGAAGACAATAGGCTTTAATTCTGCTCAGTTGATCTGGTTTGTCAAAAATTGGTTCTGCCATATTCCCTCTTTTCTTTAAGTTGCTTTTATAGAAATAGTGTTCTATAATGATGTTCTATAATAATGCCGTTACCAGCACACAAAAAGGATTAATTGATGTCAAGTCGACCCATAATATCGCTAAAATTTACTCCCCAGCTTGAAAATATTTCCTTGATCATTCGAACGTCTTCGGGAGAGGTTTTTGCATTTCCTTTAAATAAGCCAGATTCTCGGATTTCTTCCAGGGCGGAAATAAGCGAGTTAGCCTCATCTTCAGAGAGCAACGCGAACACGTCAGATTCTAAAGGCGGGTCAATTCCAAGAGGGGCATAAGCTTCGTGTCCGTAAGTTTCAATCAATTTCTGACATTGCTCTTGTGAAGGACGCTTTGCCAACTTGCCGAGCAGCCAATAGCTCACGGTTTGAGATCGATTCCCCAAATGTTTTGCAAAATCAACGATTTTTAATCTTGCATCACCTTGGCGAAATTCGTCATATTTGACATTTATCCATCGGGTAAATACAGCGGGATCAAATTCTTTCATTTTCATACCTTTCATTATAGCAATCCTATTACTTTCTAAATAGAAGTAAATTAACCTATTGACAAACTGCAAAAGCATTTGTATAATGAAAAAGAATAAGCAAAACGCAAACTAATAGGAGCGCAATGGCAGAAACAATCGTACGAACCTTTTCTTTGCTGGTTGAGACCGATCGGAAGCTGGGGCAGCTCACCAAGGATACATTTCGCCGGAATAAAGGTGATGTGATCGACCTGGCTGTTTCTGATCTCTGGCAGAAGACCAACGGTGATGCGCCGGTGCCAGATCCTCAACAGGCGACAGATCCTGTAAAAAGCTAGGTCAAGGATCACGGTTATGGAAGCGGTTTGTTTTCATGACACCAGAGTAACGCTTAACAAAAGGGTGTGAACATCCGGCGTAATCCGGGTGGATTTAGGCTGTATCAAGTTCATTTTTGGAAGAATCCGGGTCG
>CAZSGL010000159.1:0-5040 GCA_964606265.1 uncultured Anaerolinea sp.
TCAACCCGTATGTCTTCCGCACCTCCCGCACCAGCTATGATGACACCATGGTCATCGCCAAATACCTTGTTGAGAATGTCGGCAAGAACTTCGCCCACATCTATATCGACAACGCTTTTGGACAGGGCAGTAATGTAGCCCTCGAGTTTGCAGTCGGTCAATATGGTGGCACGGTTACCGCTCCCATTCCGGCACCTGCAGACACCACCGACTACACCGCCTACATTCAAAAGGCGATGGATTCCGGCGCTGAATGCCTCTTCCTCACCTGGTCCGGCATCGGTTATGTTCAGTTGTTCAAACAACTCACCGAGCTCGGCACCCTGGAAAAAATGACCGTCTCCACCGGTTTTGGTGACAACGCCTCCTTCGCAGCCGTCTACATGGACGCTGTTGGCACCGTTGGCTTGAATGTCTACCACTACACCGTTCCGCAGAACCCGGTCAATGATTTCCTGGTAGCTCGTCACATGGAAGACTTTGGTGAACCCCCCGATCTCTTCACCGCTGGTGGTATGTCTGCTGCGATCGCGTTAGCTGCAGCCCTCGAGAAAACTGGTGGCGATGCCACTGGTGACAGCATGATCCCCGCGCTTGAAGACCTGACCTTTGACGGCCCCAAGGGCACCTATCACATCCGCCCCGGCGACCATGTGTGCGAACAGCCGATGAATATCCTCAAGCTTGTCAATGTCAATCCTGACAGCGATGGTGATGGCAAGAACGATTACAAATTCTTCGAGACGATCTATGTAAGTGCCTTCGATGAATTGGGCATCCCCTGCACGCTTGCTGGCGACTACGCTGCCCGCTGCGATTTGAACAAGTAATTTCAACGAATTTGAACTTCAAAATGGTAGGTAAGGACTGCAAAGTCCTTACCTACCCAATTAATGCCCAAGGATAACTAGATGGAGCCCGAAAAGAAACCCCTGCTCGAAGCACGTAACCTGCGTAAGGAATTTGGCGGCCTGGTTGCGGTGGAGGACGTGAGTATCTCCATCCAGGAACACAGCCTGCACTCCATCATTGGACCAAATGGCGCCGGTAAAACGACCCTGTTTAATATGATCTCAGGTGTACTCCGACCGACCCGGGGATCAGTTATCTTTAAAGGAAAGGATATTACCCACCTGCCAATCTATAAGATCGCCCACGAAGGCATTGGCAGATCTTTCCAGATCACCAACATTTTTCCAACACTCTCTGTAAATGAAAATATCCGCCTGTCTGCCCAGGCGATGGGCAGGGATAATTTACGCTTTTTCACGTCTTCTGACAGCCTCACCAGGTACCTGGACAAGGCTGAGGAAGTCATCGACCTGGTTGGGTTAAGTGGACGGGAAAACGCGCTGGCATTAAATCTCTCGCATGGAGAAAAAAGAAAACTGGAGCTTGGAATCATGCTGGCTTCGGAACCTGAACTGCTGCTCCTGGATGAACCCACAGCGGGCATGTCCAGTGAACAGGTACCAGCCTTGCTCGACATTATTAAGAAAATTCGCGGTTTGGGAACAAAAACCATCGTGCTGGTGGAACACCGCATGGATATGGTGATGGCAATTTCAGACCGCATTACCGTAATGCATTTAGGGAATATCCTCGCGGAAGGCACCCCGCGCGAGATCTCCAACACGCAATCTGTACAGGATGCCTACCTTGGCGCCTTGTATGGCGACATCACCGGAAAAAAGGAGGATTGAGTGGAAAATATTCTCACGCTTGATTCCATCCATACATTTATTGGCCAGTTCCATATCCTGGAGGGCGTCTCCATCAATGTCCCGCGGGACAGTATCACCGTCCTGCTGGGAAGGAACGGGGCAGGCAAGACCACAACCTTGAAATCGATCATCGGGTTAACCCCTCCACGGCATGGGAAAGTGATTTTTGATGGCGAGGAAGTACAGGGGAAACGCGCTTATGATATCGCCAATATGGGGATCGGTTACGTGCCTGAGCACCGCGCGGTCTTCCGCAACCTGTCTGTTATGGAGAACCTCAAGATCGCCGAGAAAAAGCGCGGTGATTTTGAGCGCAAATCAGACTTCATTTTTGGCTTGTTCCCCGACCTGAAAAGACTGTACAAACTGCCCGGCAATCACCTTTCCGGAGGTCAGCAGCAAATGCTGGCAGTGGCGCGCGCGCTGGTGGCGGATAATAAATTACTGTTGATCGATGAACCCAGTGAAGGACTGGCGCCGGTTTTGATCGAGCAGATGATGGTGGCTATCAAGGAATTAAGTAAAACGACGACCATCCTGCTGGTTGAGCAAAACTTCATCATGGCGAGCCAATTGGGAGAGACCTTTTATATTATTGATGACGGCAAAACTGTTGAAAATGGCAAAATGGCTGACCTGGTCAAGAACGAGGAACTGGTAAAACGTTATCTTGGTGTCAGTATCGGTCGGACCGGGGAGGACAAATGATCAGAAAAGGTCGATTAAAACAGGCTGTTCCCGGCCTCATCGTTATGGCAGTTGTCCTGGCGCTGGGTGTTTTGGGTTATCGTTTCATGGGGCAGGAGAGTTTCATCCGCACGACGCTTTCAGGTCTCACGCTGGGAGCCCTTTATTTTATGGTAGCCGCCGGGCTAACCATTATCTTTGGTCTAATGGATGTACTCAACTTTGCTCACGGTGCCATGTTCATGACCGGCGCGTACATGGGCTGGCAGTTTTATACCAACCCTACTTTCCTTTTTGGAATACTGCCGCTGGTGCTGGCATTCTTAACGGGATTATCCACAGCCACGCTATGGCTGCCGCTCGTCTCCAGGTGGAAAATTACCCCATCCTGGCAAAAAAGGCTTGGCGCGCTCCTTGTGGTCGCGGGTCTAGCCCTGGTCGTGGTTGGATTTTTGAAATTTGACCTGTTGGGGCTGGCAAAAACCGCCATGGTACCCGCAATGAACGCTGGCAACCCCCTCGCGGAAGCATCCCCCCAGGAAGCCCTGCTTACCTTCTGGAAGAGACCGTTCCTGCTTTTCCTCGGCGGGCTGTTGCTGGCGATTTCCGCAGCCAAACCCGGAGATGACACGCAGGTCATCCGCGGTACCAAATCGACAATCCCGTGGGTGCGGGTGATCGGCTTGCTCGTGCTGACGATCGCGTCTGTGCTCCTGCGTGAAAGTGCGTCCATCTTTGTACTCAAAATGAACGGCAACCTGCGTTTCTTTTTGGCACTGCTGGTAGGGGCAGGGATTGGAGCAGGTTTGGGGGCGTTGATCGAGGTGAGCCTCATCCGCCCGCTGTACGCCCGACCATTCTATATCGTCCTGCTCACACTGGGGATCGGTTACGTGCTGCGTGAGACGATCCAGCTATTGTGGGATCCGATTGCCTATTCCATGGAAGTTCCCCCGTTGTTTTCTCAACCGGGAAAAGCTGATAATTTACTCGCCTGGTTTAGCGGGCACAACCTGACGATCAATATCGTGGGAGTGACATTCCCAAGTTACCGCTTGTTTATCATCGTGCTTGGCGCGCTCATGCTGCTGGGTTTGTTCATCCTCATGCGCTACAGCCGGCTGGGAATGATCATCCGCGCCGGGGTGCAGGACCGCAACATGGTGGAAGCATTGGGTATCAATGTAAAAGGTGTGTTTTCAATCGTTTTTGCCATTGGTGTAGGGTTGGCGGCGCTTGGCGGCATTGGAGCAGCGCCGTTCATCCCTGTCACCCCCAACATGGGGGATGCGTTCCAGATGCAGGGGTTCATCACGGTGGTCATTGGCGGCATGGGAAGCTACGGCGGGGCGGGGATCGGTGCGCTGCTCCTGGGCATGGCGCGCGCCTTTGGAGATTTCCTCGCGCTGAAATTCAACATGTCCCCGGCAATTGCTGAAGCCTCGACGGTGATCGTGATGATCCTCGTTCTGCTGGTGCGGCCTTCGGGTATATTCGGAAAGAAGGAGTAACCATGACAGACAAATCATTCACTCCTGTTGCGGCTGAAAGAGTACCCGGTAAGTTTCTTTCTCAACTGAAACGCGATGCGGGATTGCTCGCCGCGCTGCTCGTTTTCATTGCCTTCCCGTTTGCCTTTGCCTGGGTAACCGGTGGTTCAGCGCTTGAAGGACCGTCAAAGTTCTGGCAGGGTCAGTTGATCACCTTCTTCATCCTGGCTGTTTTTGCCATGAGTTATGACCTGGTTCTGGGTTATTCCGGAATCCTGTCCTTCGGGCATGCCGCCTTCTTTGGCGGCGGGGCATACGCCATTGCGATCTACTATAAACACGTTGTGCCGCTTTGGCTTGCGGATGGCAAATTCAATCTCCATATCGGAGCCCTGGATCTCACCCAGGCTGCCCTGTTCATTATCGGCATCCTGATCGTGTGTTTGGTGGTGATCCTGATCGGCCTGCTCTTTACCGTTGTGTCCATCCGGGTGAAAGGTATCTATTTTGCCATGATCACCCTGGCGATGGCCAACGCGCTTTACATGCTGGTTAAAGCCACCGATTTTGTCAAATGGACAGGTGCGGACGAGGGCTTGCACGGTGTGCCTTTCCCGGAATGGATCAATCCAAATTCACATCGGCTGATGTTTTACTTCCTGACATTAGGATTCCTGGTGGCAATGTTCCTGGTGATGCGGCGTATTGTGAGCTCACCCACCGGGCGGGTGATGGTAGCCATCCGCGACAATGAAAATCGTGTCAGCATGATCGGATTTAACCCAGCAATTTACCGCTCGGTAGCATTTATGATCTCGGGGCTGGTAGCTGGTCTTGCCGGCGCGTTTAATGCCATCTGGAACCTTGGGGCAACCCCCGCCATGGCTTCGGCATTGACCACGGTCAACGCGTTGATCATCACCATCCTGGGTGGTGTGAGCACTCTGATCGGACCGATCCTGGGCGCGGGCATCTGGCAGTTCATCAGCCAATTCTTCTTTGACTGGTTCGGTCCCCGCTGGCCGCTCGTCTTTGGGATCCTGTTTGTGCTGATCGTAATGTTCCTGCCTTACGGCATTGTGGGTACCTGGCGGGTGAGGAGCCTGGGTTGGCAGCAGTCCTGGAAACTGGGCTGGAAA
>CAZSGL010000160.1:0-4899 GCA_964606265.1 uncultured Anaerolinea sp.
CATTAAGGGTGATCACTGAGAGCGTCCAAATCGAACAAGATGGTACGAAGATCACCGTCATCAAGGGTGTGGCGGATTCTCAAAGAACGATCATCGTTTACCAGGTTGAAAACCTACCGGTTTTACCTGAACCTTCTGAACAGCAGGCTACAGATAAATGTCGTCTGCAACCTGAATTGCAGTTACCAGATGGCGGCAAGTTAGAGGGAAAAGTTGATACCGGTGACTACTGGGTCAGTGGTTACAGCAGGCGGGTAATTTATGGAGCGCTTCCAGTTGAAATCAATACTGCCAAACTTATTTTTAAATGCCTGGAGCTGAGCCTCGCGTCACCTGACTGGAGTCCTTTGGAACTGACCCTCAATTTTAAACAAGCGACAGAAGATGACAAAGTGTTTACGCTGGTTGACCTGCCAACACCAATGCCAGCCCCAACCCAAAGTCAATCAGAGGATTATTCTGACAAAACTGATTTTCGGCTAGTTGTAAATCAATATGCAATGGTGAATGAGAATGTGGCTCTCTTTGGAGTCCTGGAGTCGATCTCGGGAATAAACAGGATCGAATATATTGAGGATAATGCCATTCACCTGATCGACGCAAGCGGAAAAGAAATCCCACTGGTTGCCGATCCAACGCTCGCAAACCCGCTGGATAAACTCCCAAATGAGGCTTCCCACGCGTGGGCATACCTCACCGCTGGAGCGTATTCTGGTGGGATGGCAACTTTGACTATTGATTCAGTATGGGTGAGGTTCAATGAAGAAACCCAAGTCACTTTTGACTTTGGAACTAATCCGCAACCCGGGCTAAAAGTGGAAATCAATCAATCGGTGTTTGTTGCTGACCGCGAAATTGTGATCCAAAGTGCTGTAATCAATGCAAAAGGTAATGGACTGTCTTTTGTGGTGAGCAAACCAGATGATGTAAGCTACGTGGACCTGATGGACCTTGAGCATCCTTTAACAGGCGGCGGAGGCGGGCCGGATGATTATGGATTCACGTATGTAGATAGTGTTCCTTCCGGCAAGATCAACGTGACCCTGATGGGCCTTTCAGTTGACGTGCAAGGACCCTGGAGCACAAGCGTGGATTTGCCGGCGACGACAAGCAGCAGCGCGCCTACTGAACTGCCACCTGCCTGCCTGACCAATTCCACGTGGCAACAGGCGCTCGCCAATCCTCCAGCACTGCCAGAGGGATTAAAGGGAAAACTGGTGTACTCGAATCCTTTAGCTCCAAGTTACTTTTATCATGTAATGACGGTTAACGTGGATGGCTCAAACTACCAAGACCTTGGATTGGGAGAAGGGATCTCAGTTTCTCCTGATAACCGCCAAGCTGTTTACAACGGCGACAACGGTCTACAGCTGATGGATATGGAAAGCAAAACCATTACAGCGCTGGCAAATACAGGGAAGAATGACCGAGGAGCAATCTGGTCACCAGACGGCAATAAAATTGCCTTTACCCGCGGACCCGCATCCGGGTTGATCGGGGCTCCCGGACCTTATAGTATTTACGTTTCTAATCCAGATGGATCACAACAGACTCCAATCGTGGAGAATGGAGATGCGAATACAGTAATGGCGTGGCAGCCTGATGGAGACGCCCTGGTGTTTACTGCTACCGGGCAAAATAGCTCGCTAGTGAAGAGCATCAATCTTACAACGGGAGAGGTCACGGATCACTTTGAGACCAACTACACCAATTCAAATATTGCGTTGTCTCCAGACGGGAATATGGCAGCATTTGAAGAAATGCTCCCGGGTGACCTTTATGGTATCTATACTGAGAACCTGGACGGATCCAATAAGAAATTGATCGTGAACGGCGCTCCCATTGTAGTGACACGTCCGTTTTGGAGTCCGGATGGCAAGTGGTTAGCCGTTAGCGTTCATGACGAGAACCTCGAAGTAATACCGATGCTGGCACTGATCGAAGTTGACACTTGCCAGATAATCCCATTGAAAACCATCTCAGGATACGTGGGATCCTGGAACCCATAAAAGCGCTGTTTACTAGACAAAAGGAGGAGGATTAAACCTCCTCCTTTTTATATTATTGTGATGATTAGGGTAGACGATATTTTTATGAGTCTGAATGTTCTATTGAGACCTAATAATCCCATATCGTTTTGAATTTTTGATATATGATTATGTATATTGTAAAAACAAGTGTTTTTCGTGACGCATTTGTTCAAGAATTGACCAAATACCGGGCAATGGAAAAAACTAATACTCTCATCCAGACAAAATTACACCAACCATTCACCTCGCAAAAACTGGTGCCTCGCCCTCGCCTGCAGACACGGATCGCAGAGGGATTAAGGGAAAATCCTCTCACGCTGGTTATTGCTCCAGCTGGATTTGGTAAAACCACACTGGTCGCCGCCAGTCTGGCAGACTGCCCCATGCAGGTAGCCTGGCTATCCATTGAGCGCGACGATAACCAGGTTGGACGATTTCTGGCTTACCTTATTGCGGCATTACAAGGCGCTGACCAGCGCATCGGCAGTGAAGCAGCGCAAATAATTGCAGGGGTGCATCAAGCGGTGACCGAGCCCGTGTTGACCAGCCTCATCAATGACATGGATAAGTTGGACCAGGATGTTGTGCTGGTGTTGGATGATTTTCAATATATTTCCAATCAAGAGGTGCTTTCGGCAATGGCGTTTTTACTTGACCACTGTCCGATAACCTTTCACCTATTGATTGCCACACGTTCTGATCCTCTCCTGCCGTTATCCAGGCTGCGGGCACGAGGGCAGTTGGTGGAACTGAGGGCTGCCGATCTGCGCTTTACCGAGGACGAAGCCATTCATTTCCTGAACGACGTGATGGGCCTCCACCTGGACCAAAAAGCTGTGGCAATTCTCGAAGAACGGACAGAGGGATGGGTTGCCGGGTTACAAATGGCGGCACTCTCAATGCGCGACCGTGAAGATGTAAGCGGTTTTATCGCAGGCTTCTCAGGGACAAACCGGCACATTCTAGACTTTTTATTGGAAGAGATCATGGCTGGAC
Source organism: uncultured Anaerolinea sp. (assembly GCA_964606265.1). GTDB lineage: Bacteria > Chloroflexota > Anaerolineae > Anaerolineales > Anaerolineaceae > UBA6107. Next base: position 3,027 of record CAZSGL010000160.1, read on the forward strand.
AATCGCCAGAGATGCAACACTTCCTTTTATATACCTCGATCCTGGATCGATTGACTTCACCTCTTTGCGATGCCGTCCTGGCTGATGACGAAACGACCGAACAAGATAGAGACGAAGATAGTGCATTAGAACCGCCAGTCACTGGTCAATCCAATACTGCCCTCAGGTACCTGGAGAGGGAGAACTTGTTTCTCATCTCATTAGATGATGAGCGTACCTGGTTCCGCTACCACCACCTGTTTACCGATTTATTAAGGGCAAAGTTGCATCAAATGCTGCCTGGAATTATTACACGACTGCATATTCGAGCGTCCGCCTGGTTGGAAGATAATGGATTTATCACTGAAGCCATTGAACACCTGCTTATAGTCCAGGAGAATGCGCATGCGGCGGACTTGATCGAGCGTTATGGACCCGAACGCCTGGAGCAGAGCGATCCTTCAGTTTTTCATATGGCAGAATCTCTACCACGTGAAATCCTCATTACGCGTCCGAAAATTGGGCTTTACCAGGCGTGGCTTCAAATCATTCAAGGGCATATTAAAGATGCCATTCCGCTTTTGACAGCCATAGCCCAACAATTGGCAGACTCAAGGCATAAGGAAGAGCAACAATGGATGCAAACGGTTATTTCCACTGCATTGGCGTTTCTTGCCCCGCCTTCAAACAACCCCCAAGATAATCCTCTTCCAAACGAAGACCTGCTCGATGAGATCCCTGCAGAAGAGATGATCCTGCGGAATGCAACGGATTTCCTATATGGGATGGCACTGGCGAGGAAAGGGCAACTTGAACGTGCAATTGAAATCTCGATGAAGTGCATCGAGAGGGAAAGGCGGCAACAAGGGGAGATAGTAATCCCTACTTTAGCCTCCTTCGTGACACGCATTCACCTCATCACGGGTCGATTGAACACATGCGCTAATCTGTGCCATGAATACCTGGATCCCATCAAGGAGAAAGGTATCCGTTTTGTGTACACTTCCGGCAGTATGAAAATTGACCTGGGGGAAGTAATGTACGAATGGAACCGACTGGAAGAGGCTGAGGAGTATATCCGGGAGGGGCTTAAAGGTAACGAACCCTGGCAAAATATCATGACCAATGGATTTGGTCTTACTTCGCTGACCCGACTGCTGCAAGCCAAGGGTGATTTTTCGGGTGCACTGCAAACTGTGGAGCAATTGGAAGCTAACTTTCGAGAACGTTCTGTGCCCCGCGAATTTGAAGAAGATTTTCACAGCCTTAGGATAGGTGTTCAACTCGCCAATGGAGATATTAAGAGTGCATCCACCTGGGCGGACCAGATCCAACACAGCATGGATTATGAAGCGAATAAATGGAGATATCGACTCAGACTGGCGCAAATATCCTTTGCACATCGGAGATATTCAGATATCGATAAAATTCTTGCCGGGATGACACCGATGATCTCATCCCGAAGCCAAACGAGCCGACAAATCGAATTCAAATTGTTACAGGCGACAGCGCAGCAAGGGATGCAACAACAGCCCGAAGCAATTAAAACTCTTAAATCCTGTTTTTCATTGGCCGAAGCGGAAGGCTACATACGAATCTTTCTAAATGGCGGAAAGCCGGTGCAGGAGCTTGTGAGTGTATATTTGAAATCAGGCATGACGGATCACAGATTCTTCGCACAGAAAGTACTGGGTGAATTTGCCCCATCTCCTGATGCAGGAGCATCCAAACCCATGACCGCCGGGTTGATCGAGCCACTTACAGATCGCGAGTTGGAAGTACTCCATCTCATCGCCCTGGGACAAACCAATGAAGAAATTGCTCGGCAGCTTTTTGTGGCTCGGGGGACCATTAAAGCCCACGCCGCGAGTATTTACCGCAAGCTGGATGTTGC
>CAZSGL010000161.1:0-4890 GCA_964606265.1 uncultured Anaerolinea sp.
TCAGGGTGATTGAATTGGGCTGTACCAGCAGAGCGGGTGTAATCCAGCCAATGAAAGGGATCGTGTAAGACCATCGGTCCGCGGTCCAGCAAACTGCCCAGCCAGGGATCGGTGCGCATTTTACGGGCAGGGGCGAAAGCTTCCTGGGCGTAATGAGCAATGTCAAGGTGTATATCGGCGTTGATGCGGATCACCTCGCGCGCGGTGGTGAACGGGCGGTCGTGAATGCAAAAGAGGTCAATATCCGTGATCCCCGCCAGGAAGGGTTCCTCGTTGAGGAGCGACCCGGCTATTAAGACACAGGCAATACCGCGGTCCCTGGTGATCATCTTCGCGGAATTTTCACGGGCAAGATTCAGTAATGTGTCACGGGTGATGCGCATAACTCTCCAGTTTAATGGATCGGAAGTTCCGGTTGGAATGGCGCGCCCAAGAGCGCCTGGTTAATACGCTGTTCAACTAGCACCAGGTCTTCGGGGCGGTTGACGAAATCAAGGTCGTTGGTGTCGATGATGAGCACAGAGGCAGCATGTGAGGAATCCAAATAGTAATCATCGTAGGAACGGTTGAGGAGATCAATGTAGGAGCGTTCCATCTGCCGTTCGTAGGGGCGGTCGCGCTGGGCGATGCGGCGCATGAGCGTGTCGGTGGTGGCGCGCAGGTAAACAACCAGTTTCGGAGGGGTCACCTTTTCGGCCAGGGCTTCCTGGACGCTGTAATACATATCCAGTTCGTCTCCCTGAAGGTTGATGCGCGCGAAAAGCGCGTCCTTTTCAAAGGTGTAATCACTGATGACGGAGATGGATTCTGCCAGGCGGTCGGTGATGTTGCGGCGCTGCTGGTGATAGCGGCTGAGGAGAAAGAAAATCTGCGTCTGGAAAGCGTAACGCGCCCGGTCAGCGTAAAAGTTGCTTAAAAAGGGATTCTCTTCAAAGACTTCCAGCACCAGTTCCGCTTCGAATGAGGTTTGAAGCAGCCGGGCGAGGGTGGTTTTGCCGACACCAATGACACCTTCGATCGCAAAGTACATGCAGCGCTCCGTAAAGTGGGAGATGATTGAAATTAAAATATACCATAAATTGCGAATGTCTTTGCGAGGAGCGAAACGACGAAGCAAACCCCAAGTCACCGTATAAGATAATTGGAGAGTCCCCGCAATAACTGCGGGGACTGTGTGCTTTGCCAAAAACGGGCTCGCAACGACAGTATGTCCCTTTTCAGGTTAATTGGAGATTCCCCGCAAATAATGCGGGGACTATGTGCTTCGCCAAAAACGGGCTCGCAACACTCGCACCGGCTGCAAGTGCTGGTGTGACCTATTCGCTATCGATGCGCCAGTAGCCGCCGCCGCCGCCCTCGCGATCCATCATCTTGTATTCGATGAAGGCGCGGCGGATTGAAGCGGTATCGGCGTTGAAACCCAGCAGGATCTCATTGACTTCCTTCTCGGTGTAACGCCTGCCCGGCTCAAAGGATTTGAGCACATGGCGCAACAGCACCAGGAATTTCTTCTCCTGGGCGGGGAAGACCTTGATGCGCCCCTCGCGGTTGAGGAAGGTGTTGAGCACCTTGCGCTCAAAGGCATCCTCTCCCTGACCCTCTGAGAGGCGGGGCAAGTTTTCCTCCTGCAGCAGGTGTTTGGCCATATTCCTGATCGTTTCCATCTGCAGCGAGTAAATGAAGTAATGCCCGTCAGGCTGCGCCTTCACCAGGCCGGCGTACGCCAGGCTGGAAAGGTGTCCGGAAGTGGTGGAAACGCTCAACCCCAGCGCTTTAGCCAGATCGGTGACAGAGGAAGGTTTCTGCGCCAAAAGACCGACAATCTTGAGGCGGTTCTCGTCCGCCAGCGCGCGGAAGAAATCAAGTAATTCAGGATTTTGTTCTTGTGTATCCATTTTGTTCTCCTTGAAACAATTCGTTAAGTAACGAAATGATTTTACCATTCGGGTTTCATTTGTCAAGGGGTATGAACACAAAAATCCGGGTTTCTGATTTAAGAAACCCGGATTTCAACCTTGCATTAGATACTTGGCAAAAGCAATATTCTCACATTATTTACTAACGCACCTGTTCTGATCAGGAAGCCAATTACAACGGTCAGAATTTGCTATACAACCGCGCTCGTTTAAGGATGCGCAAAAATCAACCGAAACAGGGGTGGGGGTGAACGTGGGCACAAGCGTGGGTGTAGGCGTGATGACACGCACGGTGATCAGCTCAATCCCGGAGAGATCGCCAGAGGTTTCTCCGGTATCCGCCTTAACCCAGCATTTTTGGGTGTCGTTAAACTGCACATAGAACCAGGAACTGCCCGTGACGGCACCAACAATGGGATATTCCGCGCCAACTTGAGTGATGCCGAGCGCCCTCCAGAATATAGAATTACCCTCGCGGCAATTGGCTCTATTGACCGCCTTGAAGAGTGGAGGCTCAACAATTACTTCCACTTTCTTTTCCACGGTGAAGACACATGGCGATGAATAGGTAGGAGCGTGGGAATCATCACCCGACCAGAGCGCCTCTACCGACCAGTTGCCGATTAAACCAGGAGTAAATATGTCCTGGTAGGCTCCGTTGGCAGCAGAAAGTACAGATTTCGTCTCCTGTTCACCTGCCGGGTTGGTATACACCAGGGACACCACGTCAGATAAACCGGGTTCCAGTTTCCCCGTTATGGTAACGGGTTCGTTTGGCGCGCTTGATCCACCCGGGGCGGAACACGAGATACTCGAGGGGTCCACCACCCTGGCTTCGAAATTGAAGCACTGTACTGGTGAAAAGACATGGGTGAGCGGCATCATGACACAAAACTTAGAGCGGCAGGCAGTCCCCGCTCTTTCCTCCGGCTTGGGAGCGCCAAAGACGTTAAAGTTGACCGTCTCGCCGGGCTCTACCCTCCCTGAAGCAGGCTCAATGTTAAAGTCCCAACTGTCACACTTCTTGCCATCCTGATCGGGCACCTCAACGACTTCGAAGGGAATCCCGACAAGGCATTTATCCGAGGCCATCATGCTCATGCCGCCCACGTAGGGAAGTTCCACGGCACCCATTGTATCGCCGTAAAAATGTGCGAAGGTCTCGTAGGCAACGTTGTTGGTTACGTCAGATTCTCCGCCGATGGATTCAATGTCCACCCTGATCTCGAGAGGCTCAGTGGAATCCGGGGTAAAGTTAGCCACACCATACTGGGATTGACCGGGCAGGATCTCATCGACATGGGTTGTTTCCAGGAGTGTTGGCAGGGAAGCCGGCCAAATACCAACTTCACCTGCGGGTACTCCGCAATTTTCTGTAGCGATCAATGACGAAATGGGCTGCCGCATGTAAACATTGACATTAAAATCCTCTCCCGGTGCCGTCCCGCCGTTGTGGATGATGTATGTCATATCATTTGGGCCTATCAATGAAATAGGGTCGCCATTACCAGACGGGATGTATTTTGTCCTTAAAAAGTATCCGATATTTATGATATCTTGAGCGGTTACTTTCTGAGAAGGAGGAAACTTATCCCAACCGTACAATTCATTATCGTTCCATATATCAGGTGACAGGTATTTGTCGTAAGGACCTTCCTCGTTAATGGGCCCCTGCCTGATGTAAAGTTCAGGAAACGGGTTGACTGACCTTTGTGCCAGGACAGTACAGGCGGCGTCTCCGGGTTTTGAGAGATTGGTGATGCGCACCTTATGGGCGTCGTTGTAATAGGACTCGCCGGGCTGAAGAAGGCTGTAAGGATTTGGTTCATTGGTGAGGACAGAGTTGACGGTACCGGCGAGCCCGTAATCCAGGTAAGGATTGCTGAATGTTACAAGAACGCCTTCTTCGGGGATCTTTTCGTCTCCATTAATGGCTCTGCGGCATTCCGCCATGATGCCAACAAACTCGGTGGACGAACTGGTGGGAATTAAAAGCGCGTTGTTGCCTTTTTTCTCAACAGGATCAAGGACGGTGGTAATTTCGCAAGACCCCGAAGAGCATGGCATACTCGTAGTGTTAGTGCTCCAATCGAGCCAGCCGCGATCCAGTTTAGTCCAGGCGCTGAAATGGAACATTGTTGGATCGTAGTCCATAATATCCCAATGCCCCATGCCAACATTACCCCCATAATAGAGGTCTGGCGAACCAATAGTATGACCAAGTTCGTGGGCGGTAACCGAGATCAAGACATCATCAGACTCTCCCTCGCCGATTTCAGCGACGATCATGGGAATTATGGGGGGATCTTCCTGAGGTGCTTCAAGGTTGATCCCTTCGAAATACGCTGGAAAAGCGTAAAAAGGGGTGGGGACATTTACGTGCCATGTCTGACCACCACGGTGCGCCATGCCTGAAATAAAGATAACGCGGTCGTAATTAAGGAGGGCGTCGCCCAGTTCGGTGTAAGCGATGGATATCGCAATCTGCTTAAAACTGACAGAGGACGCGGCAATTTCCGCGAGGGTGTAGGGGGCATCCCACCAGCCATCCTTGCTATTGGGGTTTTCAAGCAGGTCAAAATCAAAATACATCTGGCCGAAGGATGCATTTTGGTAATACGTGTTTATCGCTTTGTCCAATATTTGGAGGTACACGGGCGCGTAGTGTCTTGGCTCTTTAATATCCGCAAGATCCTGTGCGGAAAATGGCAAACAGTCCTCAAGCGTAGGACAGTTGGGTAGCTTGTTAAATTTCATCATCACGACCAATACCTTGACGGGTGTGCCAGTGTATTTATTGGTATTACCACACCCGCTGAGACCGGCGGCAAGGACAAGGATCAAGAAAGCACAAAGGATCAGTCTGGTCAGAAAACGCATGCGTTTCGACGCCATAATACCCTCCCGAGAATCGCGGCTGATTTATGCAATTACTATACAATTTTATTTTTCAATATACAATGGTCTAGTCAAC
>CAZSGL010000162.1:0-2878 GCA_964606265.1 uncultured Anaerolinea sp.
GATCTGGATATTTGATCCAATCTGCTACCTCGGGTACTGAAGGATTGGAAATTGCGCCTAAGTTCAATCCAGACGTGATCCTTTTGGATGTGATGATGCCGGTTATGAACGGTTTTGAAGTCTGCCGATTGATGCGCAAGGATCCTGCTCTCGGGGAAGTTCCGATCATTATGGTAACTGCTCTGGATGACCGTGATTCCCGGCTGGCAGGGCTGGAGGCTGGGGCGGATGATTTCCTTTCCAAACCGTTTGACAGCATGGAGTTGGAGATCCGCCTTCGAAGCCTGAAAAGAGTCGCCAGGTATCGCCATTTGGTCGAGGAACGAACAAAGTTGCACACAGCCAATGAACTCCTTCAGCAGCGCAATGAGGAATTAAAGCTACTTTCTGGCAAGGTGATCGAGGTCCAGGAAACCGAACGCCGGCGATTGGCCATGGAACTTCATGATGAAATCGGGCAGCAATTGACAGGACTGAAAATAATCTTAACGGAAACCGAGTCTGATCGTGAAGAAGGGCTAAGAGCAAAATGTAAGCAGGCGTTGGAAGTAACCAACCAGCTTTTACGCCAGGTAAGGGAATTGTCGTTGGATTTACGTCCGACAATGTTGGATGACCTGGGGCTCGTAGCTGCGCTTGACTGGCTATTTAAAAGATTCACCCAGCAGACAAAAATTACTGTAATCCACAACCTTAACCCAGTGGACGAACGCCGCTTACCCTATTTAATCGAAACAGCGTCTTTTCGATTGGTGCAGGAAGCATTGACCAATGTTGCCCGCCACGCTGGAGTAAAAGAGGTAACAGTCACCCTGGGTTTTGAACCTGACCTGGTAAAAGTGACAGTTTTAGATATGGGAAATGGTTTCGAAATGGACAGGTTGTCACCGGGAATGTCAACAGGGATTTCCGGCATGCGTGAGCGGGTTTCCTGGGTTAACGGTCAATTTCAGATCAGCACGAGCCCAAATGAGGGTACATTAATAGAAGCTGTGTTCCCTCTACGAGGAAAGGAGCAAAATGTCGATTAAGGTACTGCTAGCCGATGATCATAAACTTGTGCGGCAGGGGATGGTGGCGATGCTTAAATCGCAGGAAGATATTGAAGTGGTGGGAGAAGCGGCTGATGGAAACGAAGCCTTGAAAATGGCAGGCGAATTGGATCCGGATGTGATTTTACTGGACGTGATGATGCCGAATTTAAATGGCATTGAAGTAGCCCACCAGATGGGGCAGCATGGATTACGCACACATATCGTTTTCCTTTCAATGCACGCAAACGCCAGTTATGCTGTTAGAGCATTACACAACGGAGCCCTGGGTTATGTTATCAAGGACGCGGATTTCTCAGAAATCATCCTGGCGGTCCGCAATGCTTTTGAAGGAAAAAGATACTTGAGTTCGGCAATCGCAGATGAAGTAATCGAAATGCTACTTTCCGGAGAAAGTGAAAATGCCGGATCCCTTGACAGTCTTAGTCCACGAGAGCGCGAAGTCTTGCAGTTGATCGCAGAGGGGAACACCAATACTGGAATAGCCGGTAAATTAACCCTCAGTGTGCGCACGGTTGAAGCCCATAGAGCCCGCATCATGGCTAAACTCCGCATCAGCTCTCAAGCAGAATTAGTTCGTTTTGCTGTTCAACAGGGATTGGTCGACAGCTAATATAGGTAGAATACTGCGTAATATGCAGTAATTCCTACCTGAAGAGACCGCCTTTCCGCCACTACCTATACGTTAGTATTTCGATTATGGTATTGGATTAATCTACTTTTCTCAATCCCTATGGGTTGAAACCAGAACATTTTGCCAAGAATTGACAAAGAAAGACAAATTTGAGTAAACGGAAAAGCAATAATCTTATCGCCAGAACGCAAAAACCAAGAATATTGATCGTTGATGATGAACCGATCGTCCGATTGACGTTGGAAGGTCTATTGATGCAGGAAAACCTGGATTTGATTCTTGCAGAAAACGGCGAGCAAGGTTTAGAACTTGCAAAACGCTACTTGCCCGATGCTATCCTCCTGGATCTCATGATGCCGGATATGACTGGTTATGAGGTTTGCAAGAAGATTCGCGCCAATCCAAAACTTACTGATGTGCCCATAATTATGATTACTGCCAATGACAATCGCGAATCACGAATCAAAGGTCTTGAGGCAGGTGCCGACGACTTCCTGACTAAACCGTTTGACAGCCTGGAAATCCAAATTAGGGTCAAGAACATCCTACGATTGAACCGTTTTCAAAATATCACAAACCAGCGGGATGAGTTGATTCGCATGAACGAGGCGTTGCTCAACGCTTATGATAAGACAATCGAGGGTTGGTCACAGGCAGTGGATCTTCGCGATCATGAGACCGAAGGGCATACGCTTAGGGTAACAGAGGCGACGCTAAAATTAGCCAAATTGGTTGGCGTGGATAAAACCACTCTTGAGCACATGCGCCGAGGCGCATTATTACACGATATCGGAAAACTTGGCATACCTGATTCGATCCTTCATAAGCCGGGAAAATTAACCGAAGAAGAGTGGAAACTCATGCGATTACACCCGGTGTATGCTTACCGATTGCTTTCTCCAATTCAGTACCTCGAACCTGCGATGGATATCCCTTATTGTCACCATGAGGACTGGAATGGCAAAGGATACCCCCAGGGACTTGCAGGTCTCAAGATACCCCTGGCGGCGCGAATATTCTCCATTGTTGACGTATGGGATGCGTTAAGGTCAGATAGACCCTATCGCAAAGCATGGCCGGAAGATGAGGTTCGCGCTTACATTCTCGAACACAAATCAATTGAGTTTGATCCTGATCTGGCGGACCTGTTCTTAGACAATTTCTAGTCCGGCCCGTTAATTGGAATGATGCC
>CAZSGL010000162.1:2978-4886 GCA_964606265.1 uncultured Anaerolinea sp.
AAACCTGGTACCACAGTAAAAATTGAAAAAGGTCCATTTGAAGGGTATGAAGGCATCATCGATTCGCGTATCCCCGGCAAAGAGAGAGTGCGGGTGCTCCTGAAGATGCTGGAGAACCGGAAAGTACCTGTGGAACTCTCCATCGAAAACGTGGTTGAAGTAAAAGACGCCTCAAAATCCCGATAAATACAAGTTCGTGATGAATGTAATTACATAATCGACCATCTCTCTGAAATAGATGCTCGCGGACTGTTTATTTCGGTCCGTTTTTTAATTTAAAAACACCCCCCAAATCTATAACCAAACTCAACCTGTTACCTGGCTCCGTTCAGTTCTTCATTGGTGGTGAACCAATTGACATGGTCTGACAAACCTTTTTTGATTTCCATTAATGTCCGCATTGAAAAATGTGATTTAAAAGCGGAATCTCCCGAGTAAGTTTTTGTCAATTTCACAGTTTTATTGAGTAACATCTGGATTTATTTTATGTAAATTCTACGTAAAAAATACCCATAGAGATACTTAAAGTACTTATGTAACTTTACTTAACAGGATTGTTTAGTATAGAATAGGTAGATTCCTTTATTATTTTGATATCAGACAACCTATAAGTACGCATAAGTGAGGGCATATGAAGCGCGTTGCTATCCAACCTGTAGTAAATGGTTTATTGGTTGTAATTCTGTTGTTTGGATTTCTCACCCCGGCTCAAAACACGGTCTCGGGCGCGACAACATTGACAATTGAACCAATTACCTGGAACGTAATCGGGCTGGACAGCAATAATGTTAACGTCGGTCCCAACACCTTCCCCGTGGGAGCCAGAGTATGTAATCGAGGTGAAGGACCGTCTGCCGAACTTACGGCTAATTTTGTTTGGGATTCGCTGAATGATTACATTGATCTTTCTGGTGGAAACGTTCCCACGCTAAACCACCCTGGTCTGGCTGTTGATGAGTGCACTGATTTTTATTACGAAGTCGAAGTAACGCGAGACTCCAATGCCTACGATGAAACCCGGCGATACCACATCACAGTTGAAGAAGCTGGTGGTTCAACCTACAGTACTACCACACCGCGTGAATTGTATGTAGAGCACCTGATTTCTCAGAACCGCAACAATCAGGTCAATTTGGAATTGAGTACATCTGGCGTTGAAGGTTCTTTTGTGACTTTCACTGCTGGTGAAACACTCACTCTTTTAAAGGGTTCGACATACTTCCTGAGGTTGACAGCATTCACTGCCACAAATGGTTATGAGCAGATCGAAAGCTATCTGAACTTACCCAATGTCTACTTCCGTGTTCTATCTGTGGACACAAATTACGGCACGGATGACGATAACCTGGATGTGCTCTATGGGGATGGGTGTACGTGGGAAAATGACCCGAACTCTCCCAATTACCGCTCCTGCCTTGGAGTGGGAAAACACGGCGGGGATGTTATAACAACCTACGAAGTTTATATCGTCGGTTACCGTTCTGGAGATCCTACACCGGTCAATGGGATGATCTACGACTTTTCAGGATCCAGCTACCATTACAACGCTGATTATTCTGGAGAAGCTCGGGATCTTTACAACCTAGACCCGGAGCAGATTCCGTTCACCAAGACCTTTGTCCCGGATGCCATTCTTCCAGATGAGGTTTCGCAGGCAACCTTTAAGATTACCAATCCCAGCAGCCTGCTTATTACGGATGTCAACTTTATTGATGACTTACCTGGAGATATGGCAGTCGCGCCCACACCGGCACTCTCCTTTACAGGCTGCGGAACAAGCCCATCCTCAACTGGCGTTACTGATGGTTCCCAGTCCATCTCTTTTGCAGATATCACCCTGGCACCTTATGCTACCTGTTCCATTAAGGTGAATATCACAGCCACAATACCGACTACCCTGACAAACAC
>CAZSGL010000163.1:0-4841 GCA_964606265.1 uncultured Anaerolinea sp.
AGAGCGCTTGTGTTAGACACTTTGGTGTGGGTTGAAGTGTTGGTTGAAGTGTTGTTTTGGATTACTGAAAAGAAATGAGGGGACTTTTAGATCAGGTTCAACTCGCGAGCGCGGGCGATGGCTTCGGTGCGGCGGTGTACCTGCAATTTTTCGAAAATCCTGCGGTTGTGCCCTTTGACCGTATCCAGGGCGAGGTAGAGCTGCTTACAGATTTCATTATTTGATAGTCCCTGGCAAATGAGCTGTAATACTTCCAGTTCGCGCTGGCTCAGCGGTTCGATTAACTCTGATTGCGGATTGTTTATTGCCGAACCCGGTACAGCCTCCGATGGTGCAAAGGCAGCCAGGATTTTTTGAACATAATTCTTAAGTGGAAGTGCTTGGTTGCCAGCGGTTTTTTCAAGCCACGAACTGTAATCCACAAACAACAAGCGCATTGGCTCGCCTTTTTCTATGAAGAGACGGATGAAACCGCCCGGTTCAGCCAGCGTCAATGCTTCTGTCAACTCCTGAAATGCCGGCTCTTTTTCGCCTTGCAAGTGATGCGCAAGCGCCTGTAACGCCAGCACTCGAAGCAGTTCGTTTTCCCATCCCTTTTCTTCCATAGTCTGGCGATAAGGCACCAGCAATGCCAGCGCAGCGGATGGAGCCCCCTGTGCGATGAGGGTTTGCGCAAGGTGGAGTGGAAGTTCATTTTGCTGTGCAATTTGAGCAGCAGCTTCCAGGTTGCCCTGGTATAAGTGGATCAACACCTGCTGGGCGGCTACAGTCGGCAGACGGGCAGCGAAATCCCATCTGCGTGTGTTTTGTTCCGCCTGCGCCAGGAAGCTGGCAGCGCTTACCAAATCTCCCCGGGTCAATTTAATCAGGGACATGAACAGTTGACTCAATATTAGCCTGTCAATTATCTGTTCATTGAGCAGCCCCAGTTGATAACTCAGCTCTCCATATTTCTCCGCTGTATCCAGATCATTCCATTCATAATAGATCCTGGCTAGGCCAAGGTACACGACTGTTGTAAACGGAATCGGGTCTTCCCCGATCAACTGCAGAGCATGGTGGTATTTATCAGCGGCCTGATGAAGCTGGTTTCTCAATTCGTGTACTTGCCCCAGCCGGGTATATGCCAATAAAACGCCTTCATTATCCCCGGCAGCCTGGGCGAGAGCTAACGATTCGGTATAGGCTTTTTCAGCCACGTCGCGGTCTCCCTGGAGATAATAGGCAAATCCTAAAATCTGGGTGGCTGAAGAACGATAAGTGATGTTATTGGGGTGCAGATACTCCATAGCGCGGTTCGCATATACGATGCTGGTTTCTGCTTTGTAGAGTGTTTGTGCGAGAAAAGCCCTGGCAACCGCAATTTTCCCAACCAGGTTGCGACCCCATTCGTCCATTTCGGTGTCAGGAGGATTTTTCAATGCTAATGCATCTTCGGCTTTCTGGAGTTTCTCTTCCACGCCAATAGTCTGGTAGCTGGACATCATCATGGCAGCCTGCTTCCACCAAAGCGCGGGCTTGGAATTTAACACGCTCACGGGCAGGGATTCCAGCCATTTTAAAATTGTCACTGGCACACCAGGGAGGTGCAAAGGCATCTCCTTGAGCTCCATCAGCCGTTCGGCACGCTCAATATCACTGGCTGCCGCCGCATGTGTAAAAGCCTCGAGGATCATCCCGTTGTTTTCAAACCATTCGCTGGCATGGATATGCAAGCGGGCGATTTCATCAGCAGAAAGCTTTTGCTCCATGCGCTTGCGTAATAAATCGCCAAAAAGGTGGTGATAGCGGTACCAACGCCGCTCGTTGTCTAAAGGAACAATAAACAGATTAGAGCGCTCAAGATATTCCAGAGTTGCCTGCCCTGAAACGGATGAATCGAGCAAGATGGCGTCGCACAGTGGTCCGCACATACGCTCAAGCATGGATGTGTGCAGTAAAAATGCCTGAATACTCTCGGGTTGTTGCTGGAGGACCTCTTCGAGTAAATAGTCCATTACGAAACGATGGCTGCCAGTGAAGGATTGGATGAATCCTGCAGTGTCTTTATGCCCCTGCATTGAGATGGCTGCCAACTGTAAGCCGGCGATCCAACCCTCCGTGCGGGTCTCCAGTGCAGCGATATTTTCGCCGGAGAGTCCCAGCCCTGATACATGGTTGAGGAGTTCGGCTGCTTCGCCGGGGGTAAAACGCAAATCGGCGGCGCGCAACTCATTAAGCTGCCCACGGGCGCGATAACGTGCCAGGGGCAACTGTGGATCTTCGCGTGTGGTGATGACCAGGTGCATCTGCGGCGGCTGGTGTTCCACCAAAAAGTCCAGGGCACGGTCCGCCGGCCGAGAATCGATGGAGTGGTAATCATCAAGGATGAGAACAAAATGCTCGGGGATCCTGGATACTTCGTTGAGGAGGGCGGTAAGAAGCGGTTCAATTTGTAAAGGCTGGGGACCCTGAAGTGCAGGCAACAGGCTCTCACCTATACCCGGCTTAATGGTCTGCAACGCCGCCACAAGGTAAGAGATGAAACGCACCGGATCGTTATCTGCTTCATCCAGCGACAACCATGCCACCGAATTGCCGCATACCAGCTTGGGCGGGCAGTCGCGGGGACCGGCAACCCATTCGCTGACGAGGGTGGTTTTGCCGAAGCCGGCAGGGGCCGATATGAGGGTTAACTTACCGCCGGAAGATAGACCCTTGTTGAGTTGTTCCACCAGGCGTGGGCGCAGGACGAGGTTAGACCGCGGAGGTGGAACATAAAGTTTTGTGAGGAGAAGGGAGTCTGACATTCTGAAATTAATTATACATCGCACCAGAGTAGAAGTTTGGTAGCGCTAAAGATAGCATAAATGGCAGGCAAAAAGAAAGTACAATTGTTTAAAGTAAACCTAATTTGCACATCTGAGTTTATTTGTGGTAGTTGGAAAAACGTTTAATCGTCAGGAGTGGTAGAGGAGGAAAAAATGCCTTTTAATGAGAAATCTCAATTGGATCCGTCGCAAGTACAGGACCGCCGGGGAAGAAGCACAGGTCGCACGATAGCCGTAGGCGGTGGTGGAATCGGTCTATTAGTTCTGGTGGTTTCCCTGTTATTGGGTGTCAACCCCACTGATTTACTAAGTAATGCTGCTATAGCACCTTCCACTTCAGATTCGAACCTGAGCGAGATAAGCGATCTGGCGACAGTGTGTCAGACAGGGGCTGATGCGAATACTCGCCAGGATTGCGCAATTGTCGGTTATGTCAACAGCATCCAAGAATATTGGTCTGATGAATTTGCCAGCAATGGAGCCCAGTACACCCCAGCACAGACCATATTATTCTCAGGGGCAACTGAGGCAGCTTGCGGGTACGCATCTGGTGCATCAGGACCCTTTTATTGCCCTAGAGATCAGAGTGTGTATCTTGACCTGGCTTTCTTTAATGAAATCGAAACACGTTTTGGCGTGAATGGCGGACCTTTCGCTGAAGCCTATATTTTGGCGCACGAATATGGGCATCATGTTCAGGATCTCCTGGGAATACTGGAAATTTCAAGTGACCGGGGACCGGAAAGCACGTCTGTTTTTACTGAACTTCAGGCTGACTGCCTGGCAGGAATTTGGGTTAACCATGCCGTAGAAACCGGATACCTGACACAATTGACGAATGAGGAGATTGCCCAAAGCCTGGATGCCGCAACCAAAGTGGGCGATGACCGCATCCAAAACGCAACACAGGGTTATGTTTCTCCCGAGAGTTGGACACACGGTTCTTCCGAGCAGCGCTATTCAGCGCTCCTTGACGGCTTACAGTCTGGAGACATTAACACGTGCGAAACACCTGGTTGGACGGATTAACACTGTGAAGTAAAGGTTTACAAAGAGACTCTCGAAAGGGAGTCTCTTTCTATCTCAGGGTGCTAACTCTGGCAGGAGGACGATAACCGGTGCCCTCTCCTCATCAGAAATGAGTTACATATGATAAGATGGAAACCATGGCAACCAAACGCTACGCGGATGATTATGAAACAGTCATCACAACTGATGAAAAAGGCAATGAGAAAAAGACCGCGGTGTACCGCGGAGAGTACTTTGAGATCTCACTTGACGAGGAAGGATTTGCCCGTTTCAAGCGAAATTGCCTGCTGCTGCTGGCTACGATAATCGTCCTACATATAAGTGGTGGGTTCGTGAACAACCCGGGGATGAACCAGTTTTTTGTTGGACTTCCGTATGTAACCGCGTTCTTCCCATTGTTATACCTGGCTTTAGCAATATTGCGATTGCCAGGAAAGAAGCGCAAATACCGCCGGGATGAGATTGGGCTTTCTTTCGATCGCATGAAAACCACCGGTTTTATACTGTTAATCCTGCTGGGAATGGGTGTGCTTGGCGAAATTGCGTTCGTCCTGTTTACTTCAATGGGAGACCAAGCCCTGTTGGAATTCCTATACCTTTCGATCGCTGTATTAACTTCTGCCACAGTGTTTTTACTGATCACCTTGCAACGACAAATTACTATTCTGCCCGTTGCGAATAATCACAAAAATCACCTGCCATAACTCCTGCAATCCTTGCGTGGAGAAAAAAACCAAGTTATACTTTAAAAACTAGCGGGATTCATCCCGCCAAATAACCATTCCTTAAGGAGGATAAATAATGACCAAGAAACTGTTAGTAGTTGTTTCGGTACTAATGGTTGCTGCGTTCGTGTTGAGTTCTTGTACTCAACCGACCGTTGCTCCAACCGAAGGACCGGCAGCAACCGCCGCACCAACGGAAGTTGTTATCGCAGACCAACCCTGTGGTGAGAATCTACCAACCGCCCCCACGATCGACACACCCCTCGTGGTTGCGTAC
>CAZSGL010000164.1:0-4817 GCA_964606265.1 uncultured Anaerolinea sp.
GCATCCTGGAATTAGGGATTTCAGGATTTCCTCTAAAAGTGATTTTTGCCATTTTAGTTCTCTATTGTGGATTCAGCACGATTTATTGTTCGTTAGAGACATCCCTACTTGTAAATGGACTCTTATCTGCGATTAATTTGGCTCTTGGTGTTGTTGGATCCTATTTTGTAATAAGAGAGGTTCAGGTGACAGAATAATGAGCCTGCCTGTCCTATTTATCGTGGTTCCTGTAGCCATCTCAATTGCTTTATTGGCGATTCGCAAGCAACCACGATTGGCGATTATTGCGAGCTTAATCCTGTATTTAGTATTGGGTCTTGTTGCCCTGTTCCATAATTTTAGCGAAGTGATGAAACTAGGTCCCCTTTCATTTGAACTTGGGACAACATTAAACTTTCTCGGAAGATCCCTCGTTCTTGAGAACCAGGATAGGCTTTACCTTGTGATCGCTTCTTTTTTCTCTTTGATCTGGATAGGAGGAATTCGAGCGGTAAGAATTGAACCCAGGGTGATCCCATATCAATTGATCGTGACGGCAAGCCTGACTGCTGCGCTTGCAGTGGAACCATTTATTTTTTCGGCAATTTTCATTGAAATTGCAGTGATTTGTTCAATACCCATGTTAGTTAACCAAGGCGAGTATTTTGGAAAAGGAGTCTTGCGGTTTCTAATTTTTGAAACATTAGCCATGCCTTTAATATTATTAGGTGGGTGGCTTTTGGGCGGAAATCAAGCAAGTCCCTCAGACTTGCAACAAACATCCATCGCAGGATTCTTCCTTGGAATTGGATTTGCGTTCTGGTTGGCGGTATTCCCATTTCATAGTTGGGTGCCTCAATTAAGTGAGGATGCTCCACCTTATCTTGTCACTTTTCTTTTAACAATGCTTCCACAGGTGGCATTAATTGCCATCATAGAATTTGCTGGTGAAGTTGCCTGGATTCGTGGCTCACAATTGTTTAGCACAGTACTTCTCAGCATTGGCATTATTATGATTATTGCTACAGCCATATGGGCGTTTTATGAACAAAACGTATTAAGACTTTTTGGTTTAGTTGTGCTTTTTGAATCGGGTTGTTTACTGTTATTTGTAAGTTTACAATCGCAATTGGCGATTGAGACCCTTTTCATGTCTTTATTTCCGAGGACTCTTGCCCTTGCATTAGCAGGTCTCTCGATTTCGATAATGTTATACAAAAGCAGCTCAGAAAAAAATTTGACCATTGAAGGTTGTTTTCGAGATTATCCTTTTGCCTCAAGCGGGTTGGTGTTATCATTTTTATCGATTATTGGGCTTCCGTTATTGGCAGAGTTTCCTTATAAACTGATTCTTTTTGAGTTGTTGAGAAATGTCCATCCAGAAGCCATAATTTGGATTATGCTAGGATTCATTGGCATGCTTGTGCCGATAGTAAAATTGCTTCTGAAAATGACCAGGTCAGATAAGGTAGAATTCAAAGTCAATGAAAATTGGATACAAATTTCCTTAATCAGTATTGGTGGGTTGTTATTAATCATTATGGGACTGTTTCCAAACTTATTAAGAGAGATATTATTACCGCTTTTACAATATCTCCCCAAGATCATGTAATTAAGAAGAGGTAAAGATGCCTGAAATGCGCGAATTGGAAAAAAGAGTCGAGTGGTTAGATTCTGAGCGACAGAAGGATAAGAAAACAATAAGTGAACTCATGGATGAGTTAGCTGCATTGAAAGAGGAATTGCGAAAGCAAAACATACACTTTCATACACTTGAAGTGGCAGTTAAAACTAACGCGTCCTTACCTTCACGAATTGAGCAAATTGATCAACAATCTTCAACCATTCATACTGACCTTTTAAAAAAATTGCAGGATATCGATAAAAAGATCAGCACAGTTGACAAAAGGGTAGATGTAGTTGGCAAGGAAGAATTTGAGAAAATTAACAAGCATTTATTTGAACTTCAGGCGGAATTAAAACCAGTTAAAGAATTGAAAAAAAGCGTTCATTCTCGAGTGGAGGAAGAATTCCGCATTACTCAAAAAATCGAAGAGGTTGCAAATTCACTCTCTGAGTTCCGAAACAGTGACCTGGATTTACAGCGACAAATCACAGCGTTATCAGTTGACCGTCCTCAGGAAAGTAAACGTATAACGGACTTACAGTTGGAGAGTTCTGCGCTGCGGAAACGGTTTGAAGAAATTCGAAGTATAAGTGAACAAGACAAGGAAGCGATCCGTAAATTGGAGAGTAAGATAGATGAGCTAATCAGCACTGAAAAAGATAGGCGGCAAACACAAATTGCCTTCATCGAAAAAGTTTCTCTTTCTCAAGTCGGCAAAGACTCCCAGTGGAAAGAATGGCAGGAAAAGTACGCTGAGCTTCAATCAATGGGACCAGCATTGAGCACCCAATTGTTGGCTTTTGAAGAAGCCCACCGTTCTGTAAAGAAAACCCAGGCAGAATTTGACGAGATCAATGAAAGGTTGAATCGTCGCATAAATGAAATTACGGAAATGAACAGGTTAGCTGAAGAAAGATTCCGGCAGGAATGGATCACTTTCAAAGCGGATGACCAAAAGAGATGGACAAATTACACACTCGCCAGAGATGAAGAAATGCGTGAGGATGATCGATTATTCAGCCAGGTAACTGATCGCCTTGTTAAGCTTGAGGAGTCGGTTCAGGACTTACAAGACAATATTGGATTGATCACAGAAGAAACCAAAAAGCAACTCAATGGTTTTTACGCCACTGCCCAGGAATTAGTAGAATCTTTTAATCAGTCATTCAGGAAGCGGCTTTAACCATGCGTGTTTTGGCTACTGCCGGCCATGTTGATCATGGTAAATCTGCTTTAGTCGCAACCCTCACAGGTACACATCCTGACCGGCTTAAGGAAGAGAAAACCCGAGAGATGACGATTGATCTCGGGTTTGCCTGGTTAGGCTTACCAGATGGAGATGAGATTGGCATAATTGATGTTCCCGGGCATATCGACTTCATTGATAATATGCTCGCTGGAATGGGGGGAATTGATGGAGTAATGCTGGTGATCGCTGCGGATGAGGGCATAATGCCGCAGACCAGAGAACATCTGGATATCATTGACTTGTTGGAGATCAAGAGAGGGGTAGTGATCCTCAACAAGGTTGATTTAATTGAAGACCCTGTCTGGTTGGATCTGATCGAAGAGGAAATCTCACAAGAGATTTCTAATTCATCACTTTCAGGTGCAAGAGTAATCCGCTTTTCAGCAAAAACCCGGGAGGGTTTGGCAGACCTGAAAAAATTTCTGCAAGAGTTTTCCAAGGAATCGATGCCACAACCATTAACCAATTCCCCCAGGTTATCAGTTGACCGAGTCTTCTCCCTCCAAGGTTTTGGTACAGTTGTGACCGGGACCTTATTAGAAGGTGCTTTTCAAATTGGAGATGAAATCGAGATCTTACCTAACAAAGTCAGTGCGCGTATCCGGGGAATGCAAACCCACAACAAAAAAATTAGTCTAGCCCAAGCAGGAAGCAGAACCGCGATTAACCTTGGGGGGATAGTTAAGGAGGAGATTAGAAGGGGGGATGTAATCGCGAGACCCGGACAACTTGTGCCGACTCGCAGGCTTGATGTTTCTGTACGTTTGCTAAACCATGATGGAATCTCTTTGAAACATAATGATCATGTCAAACTGTTCATTGGCACAGCGCAGAAAACTGCCCGAATCCGGTTATTGGGTAAAAAAATCTTGACCAAAGGGGAGAATGGGTTTCTCCAAGTCGAGACAGAAGAATTGGTAAGTGTAAAAAAAGGGGATCATTTCATCATTCGAAAAGCCTCTCCCTCAATCACATTGGGGGGTGGAGTGGTCTTGGACGTCCATCCACAGACCAGGTATAAATTGAGTGATGAAAAAAAAATTGAAGGCTTAAGACTCAAATTAACTGGTGACCCAAAAAAATTGATCCTCGAACAGCTGAACACAGCTTGTTCCATCGCACAATTATCCAAGAATTTGGAATTAGATCAAGAGGAAGTAAAAAATCACGTCAACTCAATGCTTTCGCAAAAGGACATCCTTAAGGTCACTAATCCCATGGGTAGTGATAGCGACACCTTCCTGATTAGAACAAATGCCTGGGACAGTATTTTGAATCATGCGGTGTCAGTCATAGGAGAAAGACATTCCCTGCTACCGTATCGCAGCGGGTTTCAAATGGAAGAAATGGAGCGTTTTCTCGACACAGGTGGAATTCCGTTCCGGATTGTCATTCAACATTTGTCTTTGCAAGGAAAAATTGACGTAGCTAATCATTTGATCCGCTTGACGAATTTTCAACCGTCCTTGTCTTCAATGCAGTCGAGAAACAAATTAAAGGCATGGCAATTTTTCAACGCTGATCCATTTAGTCCACCCGGCCTTCAACAAATCCGCGAAATCCTGGGGCAGGAATTGTTTTCTGCGTTGTTGGAGGGTGGAGAATTAGTTAGTGTATCTGAAGATGTTGTATTCCGAAAGAATGAAGTGGATATTATGAGCCAGTATGTTAAGACGCTTTTGGAAAACGGTCAATCGATAACCGTTGCAGAGTTTCGGGATAAATTTTCTACAAGTCGAAAATTCGCCCTGGCTTTTCTGGAGTACCTCGATCGACAAAATGTGACCCGCAGAGAAGGGGATGTAAGGGTGGGCTACAAAAATGTGTGAAATTTTCGTCATCACAATGGTGACAATTATTTTCAGTTAACCAGGTACTAGAATTCATTGACAGCCTGCTAACCTGCCTTTATAATAGCGTCTGCCTTGCCATAAGAAGGCAGGTATTTTATTCCAACTTCCC
>CAZSGL010000165.1:0-4803 GCA_964606265.1 uncultured Anaerolinea sp.
TGCGGGATCATCGTCAACGTGACTCCTTTTGAACCAGAGTGGGAAGGTTTTGTAACGCTGGAGATCTCCAACACCACTCCGCTGCCGGCCAAGATTTATTCTAATGAGGGAATTGCCCAGGTATTGTTCTTTGAAGGTGACGACATATGCGAGACTTCATATGCTGACCGTAAGGGGAAATATCAAAATCAACAAACGATCCTATTACCGAGATTGTAAATCAATAAACCTGTGAAATTATCGGAGAGTTCATGTCATTAAGAATTTCATTGTTGATGAAGGTGTTGGTTGTATTAATGGTTTTCCTTTCCGGGTGTTCATCATCGTTGTTTTCAAGCCCGACTGAAACAGCGACAATTGCCCCGCCTACTGCAACGACAATTCCTCCAACACCCAGCGTTACACCTACACCCACCGAACCCCCCTATTTTGTGGACGCGACAGTTTGGGCAGGGGAGCTTCAAGTTCCGATCTTGATTTATCACCGTTTCGTTTCCGACGACACAGTGGATGCTGCTACAACCAAAACCCATTTCAGTGAATTCCGCACTCACCTGCAAAAACTTTATGATAATGGATTCAGCCTGGTCTCGCTGGAAAGCTGGCTTTCCGGGAATTTTGTTGTGCCGGCTGGCAGGAAACCGCTCATCATAACGATGGATGACCTGTGGAGCGCGGATCAGTTATACATTAATGACGATGGTACACCTTCGCAGTATTCAGGAATTGGAATCCTCTGGCAGTTTTCTCAGGAACATCCCGATTTTGGTTTTTCCGTTTCAGGTTTTTCAAATATGGGTGATAAATTGTTCGCTGATACCTTTCGTGCCTGGGATGAACGATTTATTAAGATTTCTGATGATAGCAGCCCCATCTGGCAGGATAAATTATCCTATACCATGGTATGGGCACTGGAAAATGGGGTAAGACCCTTCAATCATTTATATACCCATGCCAAACTTGATCTGACTGCACCCACAGATATCCAATATCAATTGGCAGAAAACGACCGGGTTACACGCTTTTTTCTAGCGCGTGTGGGACGAGAAGATCTTGTTCCGCAGTTAGGGAATATCATCGCCCTGCCTTATGGAATTTGGCCATCCACCCAAAGTGGAATCAATGTGTTGAAAAACTATAAGAATCCCGAAGGTTTACCTGTTACTGCCATTCTCGAAGCGTACAACCTGGATGCAGCCCAGTTAACCCCCTCAGTTTTTTCAACGAAGTTTGACCGGTTTAAGATTCAGCGCATCACAACTTCGGATTCGATGATCCAGTTCATTGTCAACCAAAAGGACAATATTCCATCCGCTGTTGGTTGCCAGGTGGGACCGATATCAAAGGATTCAAGCACAGATGTGGATGCACTCAGCATGGCAATCAGCGCAATGATACAAACTGGAAAATGCCCTGAAGGGATTTACAACATAAATGGATCTGTTTTCATCGCGAAAGACGGCACTATTGCCCTTTTTGTTCCCTGAAAACCAACCATAAAATAAGGTTTCTCAGGACTGAGACAGGAGTGGGAATGGGAAAAATAAAAGAGGTTATTAAACGTACCGGTGCGGTAGTACCTTTCACACCTGAACGGATTACCAATGCCATTTATCGGGCAGCTGTGGAGGTTGGCGGGAGAGACCGCGCCATGGCTCAAAACCTGGCGGATCAGGTGGTGGCATACCTTGAAGAAAAAGCTACCCCGGGTTACATCCCCCATATTGAAGAAATTCAGGATCTGGTCGAAAAGGTGTTGATCGAAAATGGACATGCAAGGGTTGCGAAAGCATTTATCCTTTACCGCGATGAAAGAGCGCGACACCGTAAGCAGCAGGAGCTTCAATCCATTGGTCCATCCGAGAATATCCCCTGGGCGAAGATCTGGCATGTCCTTGATTGGGCAGTGTCTCATAACCTCCACACCACCGAATCAATGAATCATCGGATCGCCGCTGGTGAGTATTTGCAGATCATCATCGAATCTGAGGCAGCCTACCAGGTGGATGTGGAAAAATCTGCTCAAATGATCATGGATCGCAAGGATAAGCTGCAGATTGTTCTTATTACCGGCCCATCCTCATCCGGGAAAACCACGACAACGATAAAGATTGGTGAGAAACTTAAATCAGCCGGGTTGAAACTGGTTACCCTCAATGTCGACAATTACTTCTTCGATCTCGAAATGCATCCGAAGGATGAATTTGGGGATTACGATTTTGAAACTCCATTTGCCCTGGATTTGGAACTGATCAACAACCATCTCCAAAAATTGGTTGCTGGGAAACAAGTGATGATCCCATTCTACGATTTCAAAACAGGTCATCGTGTTCCAGATCAGAAAGCGATGAAATTGAACGAAGGCGAATTAATTCTCATTGATTCGCTGCATGGATTGTTCCCAGCGCTTACCCAATCAATTGCGGACGAACACAAGTTTAAACTTTACCTGGAACCTCTCTTACAGATGAAAGGGGAAGACGGAGAATATATTCGCTGGGCAGATATCCGCCTCATCCGCCGTATGCTGAGAGACGCCACGCACCGGGCTTACGATTCCCGGCAAACGCTGGAGCACTGGCATTATGTACGCGCGAGCGAAATGCGGAATATCATCCCAAATAATACCCGGGCAGATTACATCATCAATTCCGGCATGCCGTTTGAGTTGCCGATTTACACTAAAAGGATGTTGGCTCTCTTTAAGGAATGGGAAACCCTATATAGAGGAGACCCTCTGCGAACCGATGCCTACGAACGGGCTGAACGGGTTGCCAAGCTGCTCAGTTGGATCGTTCCAGTAGGAGAAGAACACCTTGTTCCCACCGATTCGGTCATCAGAGAATTCATCGGTGGGTCAAGTTTGAAATACTAAGAGCCACATGAAAAAAAAGGAACCTCGACCGATCATCGGCAATCCCTATCGAAACCGCTCATTAATTCAACGACGCCGAGCTTCAGATTATCTATTGATTACATTATTGAGTTTTGGTTTTTCAGTTGGGGCAACACGTCTTTTCCTTGAAGTGACCGGGTATCCTCAAATCGGCAGCGGGTCTTTACACATCGCCCATGTGCTTTGGGGAGGATTGTTTTTATTTGTCGCCTCCTTGCTGCCCATTATTTATGTTAATGGATGGATCCTTGGAATTTCAGGGCTCCTTTCAGGTTTTGGCGTGGGTCTATTTATTGACGAGGTGGGCAAATTCATAACCCAAACGAATGATTATTTTTATCCTTCTGCAGCTCCGATTATTTATGTTCTTTTCTTATTGACCGTTTTTGTTTTTTCTCAGGTGAAAATCGAGCGCCGTTTTTCAACAAGATCCATTTTTTACGGCGTTTTGGAACGATTGACTGAGATTCTTGACCGCGACCTGTCTGATGACGAAGCGAAAAATATTCAATCAAAACTTGATGAGATCATAAGCCGCAATGATGAACCAGAGCTGGTGTTCCTGGCCCAATCCTTATCAACCTATTTTGTGTCTGAAAAGAAACGCATTGTTACCCATTTTCCAAGCACTATGGAAAAAATTGGTAATTTTCTGCGGAAAATTGAAAAGAAATGGTTATTAAAAAAACGCATGCGGGCGATCATAATTCTCGGGCTTATCGGGTGGGGGGTTTGGGCGTTGTTTTCTCCTTTGGGGTATCTTCTGACCACCCAGGAACCTGAAAGACTGCAGACGTTACTCGAACAATTGATAACACAGCGGCTGATCACCAATCCAAGCGGATTGACATGGTTCCAGGCGCGTGTTCTGCTCGAAGGAGGCATGGGTGTGATCTCCATACTGGCTGCCTCATTAATGCTATTTGACTTGGACAAAGCCGGGGTCTGGTTGGGGATCGGGGGAATGCTCATTACGTTGACATTGGTTAATTTACTCATTTTCTATTTTGATCAATTTTCCACCATCATCCTCGCGGTCTACCAATTTGTTCTTCTATCTCTCCTCTTGCGGTATCAAAGGCGGTTCATAAAATTAAAAGAGTAGTATAGGTTCCACGGCGTAGATATCAAGGAATCCATTTCGTTAATAACTTGATAATAATCATTGGGTTGAAGAATCACTTAAATCTTGTAACAGAGGTTCTTGAAATAAATTTAAGAGAGGTCAAATTGGATTCAGAGAAAAAGAATTTAATGCCTTTTGAGGAATCCTACTGGGTGCTGCCCTGTAAATTTTTGGCTGGTGAATATCCCGGACGCAGGGAGGAACACGAAACAAGGAAACGCATCCAGGGGTTAATCCATGCTGGGATAAGGATTTGCATAGACCTGACGAAACCCGGGGAAATGGAGCCATCCTACCGGGAAATATTCCTTGAAGAATTAAGTCATTACGGTTACGCAGGAAATTACTATCAATTTCCCGTTTACGATTTTGGCGTCCCCGAGATCGAACAGTTGGTCAAAACTCTGGATAAAATCGATGAAAGTATTACAGGAAATCAGCCTGTGTATGTGCACTGCCGGGCAGGTATTGGCAGGACAGGACTGGTTGTAGGTTGTTACCTGGCGCGTCATGGTAAAACGGGTAACACGGCAATAGTGGAGATCAAAAAACTGCGAAGCTCCATGACAAGTAGTTGGGTGAAAAGTCCTGAGACTGATGCCCAGGTGAGTTTTGTGCAGAATTGGGGAGCTGGAGAATAGCCTCTGGTAATCATTGACCATATGAGGCGGATAAGGTAAAATCCACTTTCAACACGCGTTGTACCCTTCGCGTGAATTTAGGTAATGAAAGGGCTTGAAAATGAAAGTATTGTTGATCAAAGATGTGTATAAACTGGGTC
>CAZSGL010000166.1:0-4779 GCA_964606265.1 uncultured Anaerolinea sp.
TGCCAAACGAGTCGGGTTTGGCTATGCTTCTAAAATCCAAACCGACTGAAATCACCCCGGAACTGGTGGAACGGAATCTGACGAACACAACTTTTGGAACTCGTTTATTATGTGCTGCCAATAGTCGTCATGGAATCGATTTCGCCTTGCTTCCCAATCAACTTCAGGCGATTGTTCAAAATTTAAGTTCACTCTCTCCCTTAGTCGTCCTTGATATTGGTATCCCCATGCTCCCTGGCTTTGAAGAAATATGCTCTTTATGCAAGGAAATCATAGTATTGACTGAACCTCAATTGAATACGGTCAAGAGAACCCAATTCTTGCTCGAGGAACTAAGTAATATTCCTCAGAGTACAGGTCGCACCATAGAGGTGGTTTTGTACAACCATACTCCTTCAAGTGTGTTGCTCTCGATGGCCAAGGTGAGTGAACTCCTCAGCGGAACCCCCATCAGTGTCATGATCCCCCCTGTACCTGAATTGACTATCCAATCCAACAATAAATATCTCCCGCTTAGTTTGTTTCAGCCGGATGGGTTGTTCACAAATCAGGTACAAATGTTAGCCAAATTGATCCAATCCCATGTAAGATAGCACCAGCTTTTCCTTCAACAAAAAACTGTTCGGAGACAACTATCCGAACAGTTTTTTTATAATCGATCTAGGATTAGGATTTGCTCCGTTCTCCTGGTTTTTCGTTCACAATGAAATCAACGCGCGCCACGCCTGCCAAATTGCCGTTCCAATAGGTCAACGGAGAGATGGATCATTGTCGGTCGGCCGTGCGGACATGTCCTCGGGGCAGAACAGGATTCGAGATCCCGCAACAACGCGACCTGCTCTTCATGTGAAAGGTTCTGCCCTCCCTTTACCGCCATCCGTTTACAGATTCTGGCGATCAAACGCGCCTCTTCAAATCCCTTCAATGGTGTTTCATCCTCTTCAAAATCTTCTAAAAGGCTTCGAATGGCAACGCTCGCATCTTTTCCCAAGAACAGCGCGGGGATGGCTGTTATTCTAAACAGGTTCGTACCGAATTCTTCGATACCAAACCCTAAATTGCTTAACATGGAAAGATTTTTTGCTATCTGCCTTGATGAGGCTGCGTCCAATTGCACCAATTGCGGCTCCAGCAGGTTTTGTGATTCAATTTTCGAGTTTTTACCTGTGAATTTTTCAAAAAGAATTCGTTCATGCGCCGCATGTTGGTCGATCAAATACAGTCCATCCGGACCTTCCGCTACCAGGTAAACGGCTCCAATCTGACCGATCACACGTAACAAAGGGATTGTCTCTGACTCGGTTGTAATTCCTATTTGGGGCGATGTTTCTCCAATATTCCCTGAGTCTGGGTCACTCTCTACCGCAGTTGGTTTCCCCCAGTCCAGTATAGGATTTTGCCATCCTGAACCCGAAGAGAAATCCGTGTTTGCCCTTTGCCATCCGCCGGAGTTGATTTGCGGGACTGGTGAGTATGCCAGCAGTGCCCGCCTGACTGCCCTTTGGATGGTGGTGAAGAGTAAGTCCGGCTGCTTAAACCTCACTTCTGCTTTCGCTGGGTGAACATTTACGTCCACTTCTTCCGGGTCAAGCGTGATGGAGAGAAAAGTAACCGGGTATCGTCCAACCATCAAATACGATTGATATGCCTTGATCAATGCTGTGGATAAGGCTATATCCTGGATCCAGCGTCCGTTAACAAAAAATGTGATCTCTTTGCGGTTCGACCTGGTTATGGAGATGGGACTGATGTACCCGGTCAGCTTAATACCGTCGGTATCAAAAACCACCTCCAACAACTGCTGGCTCAGGTCAACGCCATACAACTGTGCAAGAATCTCGCGCCTGTTTCCATTTCCGGATGTTTGCATAACATTTTTTTGGTCGACTACAAGTTTAAACGCGATATCCGGGTATGCAAGTGCGTACCGAGCGATCATCGTCTCAATCTGTTGTTTTTCTGTCTGATCTTTTTTAAGGAATTTCAAGCGTGCGGGAGTATTATAGAATAGGTCCATCACCCGCACTACCGTTCCAGGTGGCACACCAACCACCTCAGTCGCATGAATTTTTCCACCATCCACTAATACCCGCCCACCATGGTGTTCACCCGGGTTATGCGAGGTCATCACCATACGCGCGACCGATCCAATTGACGCCAGGGCTTCTCCCCGGAATCCAAGTGTGTGAATGTGGAACAGGTCCGACGCTGTTTGCAATTTACTGGTGGAATGCCTCGCCACAGCCAGCGCCAACTGGTCATACTCGATCCCGGCGCCATCATCCGATACCTCGATCAATTGTTTACCCGCGTCATCAACTCGAATACTGATCTGGGTCGCCCCTGCGTCTATAGCATTCTCCATTAGCTCTTTAACCACCGAAGCGGGTCTCTCAACCACCTCGCCGGCAGCGATCTGCGATGCAACTTCGTCAGGTAATATGTGAATAGGCATAGGCAAATTATAATTGATTCACCTGATAAGAATTGTGCAGAACTCAATTCCGAATCTAATTTCGGTTATACTCTGACCCATGTGCTTTGAAGTGATGTTCTTCGACCTCGATGAAACACTCTACCCGTCCAGGACTGGTATCTGGGATGCAATTGGTGTCCGCATGGATTCCTACATCATCAACCAACTCGGCATAAAGGTAAACGACGTCTCCGCCTTTCGCGAAAGTCTTTTCCAGCGCTACGGAACTACGTTGCGGGGATTACGCGAGGAATATGGCATTGATGAAAATGAATTCCTGTCATTCGTACATGATATTCCCTTAAACCAGTACTTAGAAGTGGATCTAAAACTTGCCCAAGTCCTGGAATTGTTACCGGCACGCAAGGTCATCTTCACCAATGCCGATACGAATCACGCCAGGCGGGTTCTGCAAACTTTGGGAGTAAATGCCTTTTTTAACCACATCATTGACATCCACCGCATCCACCCGTACTGCAAACCAATGATCGAAGCTTTTCAACTCGCCCTGCAGGCAGCCGAAGTGAGCAATCCTGTCAATTGCGTCATGATCGATGACAATGAGCGCAACCTCCGCGTTGCGCATGACCTGGGAATGTACACTATCCGGGTTGGCGCTGCGGAGCGTTCTGGATTCATAGACGCTGCCATCCCTACGATACACGAACTACCTCTTGCGTTACCGGAATTCCAACACAGGAGTCCAAATGTCTGATCCGCTATCTCCACTTGCATGGGTTTTGATCATCCTTCTTGCGGTTTTCATTATTGGCATCAATCTCAGCCTGTTTCTCGGTATGCGCAAGAAAAAGTCAACAGATAACTGGGTAAATCGTCTGGTAAATGCCAGGGATACTGCCCGGGATCCTTTCCACAAGGAAAACGAAAAGATCGACGAATTAAGTAGAAAAGTAAAAGAACTGGAAAGCAAAAAAAGAAAATGATGTCCATGAGAATTAAATTAGTCTTTGGAGATAAAAAATGAACGAGCAAAAAACTGTGCGGATCGTCCTCGCCATACTTATTGGTTTTGTCCTGGTAGCGGGTTCTTTCTCAGGTGGAGTCCTGGTAGGTTGGTTATTGCCTGAGCGGTCCTCACTGGAATCGCCTTTGGCGGCAATCGACCCGACCCTGGGTGTCTCGGCAACCAGCACGCCAGGTAATATAGAGGAACTGTTTGCGCCATTTTGGGAAACCTGGGACATTGTCCATGAACAGTATGTTGATCAACCCGTTGACGACCTGAAGATGATGCAGGGAGCCATCTCCGGCATGCTGGACTCGTTGGGTGATGAACACACAGGTTACATGGATCCAGATACCTTTATTGAAGCTACCCGCCCCCTCGATGGTTCTTACGAGGGCATTGGTGCCTATGTGGATGTCACCGGGGATTACCTCACCATCATCAGCCCTATGCCAGGTTCACCCGCTGAAGCTGCAGGACTCAAGGCAGCCGACAGGGTTGTTATGATTGACGGAAAAGACATGACCGGGATTGATCCCAGCGTTGCGCTGAAATCCGTTATTGGACCCGCCGGCACCGAGGTAACCTTGACCATTCAGCGCGGTGAAGAAAATGAAATGCTCGAATTTACCATCACCCGCGCAACGATTGATCTTCCTTCCGTTGAAGGCGAAATGCTGGATAACAATATTGCTTACATCACGATCAGCACTTTTGGCGAGAACACTACAGACCTGTTGAAAGAGACTCTACGTGAGTTATTAGCTAATAACCCTAAAGGCATTATCCTGGACTTGCGCTATAACACAGGCGGTTATCTTGTTACAGCAATAGAAGTGATCTCCCAATTCATCCCTTCAGGTGTTGTCATGATTGAAGTCGAAGGGGATGGAACTGAAACTGTTTATGAAGCCCTCCCTGGCGGACTAGCCACAGAGATTCCGCTGGTTGTCCTGGTCAATGAAGGTTCTGCATCTGCATCTGAGATCACAGCAGGTGCCATCCAGGATTTTGATCGGGGAGTTCTGGTTGGAGTAACCACATATGGTAAAGGTTCGGTCCAAAACTGGATTTCTCTCAATGATAACCAGGGCGCGGTTCGTGTAACAGTAGCCCGCTGGCTCACACCCAACCGCCGCCAGATCCACAAAGTCGGGTTGACTCCTGATTACATCGTGGAAATGACAGACGCCGATTTTGAAGCCGGTAATGACCCCCAGTTGGATAAAGCCATAGAAATCCTCCTTGCAGGGCAGTAAACAATGTTATTATTGTTAGGATTAATCAGTAACAATCGTTAGTCAAGTCTTAATTGACGAATCAACCAGCACGGGGT
>CAZSGL010000167.1:0-4774 GCA_964606265.1 uncultured Anaerolinea sp.
GTATGCAGGGCAGCACGCTCCATCTCACCATACTGCACACCAACGACCTTCACGCGCGTTTGCACCAGTTTACGCGCATTGTCACTTTGATCCGCCGTATCCGGCAGGAGGTCGCCGATCTCGGCGGTTACTGCCTCTACCTGGATGCTGGTGATTCCGAGGACAGCACCCTGCTTGAGAGTGTTCTCACGCGCGGTTCCTTCATGAACGTCATGCTGCGCGCTGCCGGCTGTGACCAGGTAACTTTGGGCAACGCCATTCCCATTCGCTACGGACCGCAGGCAGTTGCAAACCAGGCGGCTGCTTATGGCAAACCCCTGCTGTGCGCCAACCTGTTCACCCCGGATGGTTCCCTACTGCCGGGTGTGACTCCTTATCAACTGATTACAATCGAAAATCTATCACTGGCGATCATCGGCTTTACCGCGCCCATGGACTTTTACGCCTCATTATTCAAACACCCGGTTTACCAGCCCATTGACCTGATGCCCGCGCTCATCGAAAATGCGCGTACTGAAGGGGCAAAAACCATCCTGGCATTAACGCATATCGCTTCCAAACAGGATATTCAACTGGCAGAAAGTGTGCCAGGCATTGACCTGATCATCGGCGGGCACGACCACCAACGCATCAGCCCCCCTATGCTGGTCAACCATACCCTCATCGCGCAATCCGGTCAGTACGGTGAGTCACTCGGCCGGCTTGACCTGGTTATTGACCGCACCACTGGCAGGATCCTCGAACACACCGGAACGTTAATCCCTGTAACCGAAGACATCCCGGAAGATGAGCAGATTCTGCAGGCAATTGCCACTGAAAAGAAGTGCATCGACGTCGTGTTGAAAGAAACCATCGGCGAGGTTAACGTCCCATTACGCGTCTCAGATGATGCCGAGTGCACTGCCGGGAACCTTCAGGCAGATGCAGTCCTTGACCACGTGAAAGGCGCCAGGCTTGCCTTCATGGTTAACGGTCACTGGGTGAGTGGGCTGGAGGCAGGCGCGATCACTCAAAGACAGCTTTACGCTGCCAACCGCTCAGCCGGTAACCCCGCCCTGGTGGAGCTCAGTGGTGCACAGATCAGGCAGTGGTTGATAGCCGCCCTGAAACCGGAAAACATCGCCAGTCAACCGATCCCCCTGCGCGGCATGCGTGTTGGCATGCCCGGCATCGCTGGCATGCGTGTTATCGCAGATTGCGACCACCTCGAGGCGCTGCAGGTGTTAGTGGATGGCAAACCAATGGAAGACACGAAAACTTATCCTGTAGCCACCACCGACCTGGAGATTTCTAATATTCTGGATTACCTGGTAATTCCTGAAATTGAAGTTGATTATGAAGTTCCCACCGTCCTGCCGGAAATAATCGAGGAGTACATCCGCAAACACAGCCCGATCCAGGATATTCCGATGGGAAGAATTATCCTCAAATAAGGCTTTTCAGCCCTTTCAGTTCACTCGATCATAATTCAGTGGTAATTCCTAACCGGATAAAGTCGTTTCTCCATCCCGGCAGTGGTCTCCGCAGATTTGCACCCAGTTATGCCCGGTGGAAGCGATGAACTCATCCGCCACCACGGGTCCCCTGCAGCCCGGTTCATATTCCTGCAGCGGTGAAACCGCGGGGTTTTGCCAGCTCTCCAGGATCGGGTCAAACAGGTCCCACGACAGTTCGGTCTGGTCTGAACGTGTGAACAGTGAAGCATCTCCATTGACCACGTCCAGCAGCAGCCGTTCGTAAGCCTCGGGGAGGGCGTTCGGACCAAACTCCTCGCTGTAATGGTAATCCATGTCCACTGACCGGGTTTCTGCGATGGTGTCCGGTACCTTGGTTTCAAAGCGCAGGTGAATTCCCTCGTCCGGCTGCAGGCACATGGTAAGCAAATTCGCCGGCGCTTCCAGGCTCTTGTTGTTCGGGAAGATCATATGCGGTGGATTCTTGAAAATGATGCTGATCTCGCTGACTTTTTCTTTCATCCTCTTTCCCGAGCGCAGGTAGAACGGCACTCCCTGCCAGCGCCAGTTGTCAATGAAAAAGCGGATGGCGGCAAAGGTTTCGGTCTGGCTGTCTGCGGGCACGTTGGCTTCCTGGCGGTATCCTTTGTACTGCCCGCGCACCGTATGCATGTGCACTTCCCTTGACCGTATCGGCCGGATGGCGCTGATCACCTTTTCTTTTTCATCTCTCAGCGCGTCGGCTTTGTAGGAACTGGTAGGTTCCATCGCCACCAGGGTCAATAGCTGCATCAGGTGATTCTGGAACATGTCGCGCACCACACCGGCTTTGTCGTAATATTTACCGCGGGTTTCCACTCCCACCGCTTCCGCCACCGTGATCTGGATATTCTCGATGTAATTCCTGTTCCACACCGGCTCAAAAATGGTATTGGCAAAACGCGCCACCAAAATGTTCTGCACCGTCTCCTTGCCCAGGTAGTGGTCGATACGGTAAACCTGGTTCTCATGCATCACATTATGGATGTTCAGGTTTAATTCGCGCGCGCTTTTTCCATCGGAACCAAACGGTTTTTCAATGACAACCCGTCGCCATCCGTCCGTTTCCACCAGGTTCCCCTGCTGATGCAATCCCTGGATTATTTCTAGAAAATATTCCGGCGGGGTTGCCAGGTAATACATGCGGTCAGCGGGACCCTTTTCCAGTTCACTCAATTCGCTCTCGAATATCTGGTAAGTCTCCGGCTTGTTGAGGTCGCCTTCATGGTAGGTGATCTTCTGCGAGAACAACTTCCACGCGCTTTCATCGATCCCTGAAGAATGAACTTCCTTGAGCGTTTCGTAAAGGGACTTGCGTAAATCATCGTCGCTCTGGCTTCTTCCGCCTGTGCCAAAAATGAGGAACTTCTCGGGCAGCCTTTTCTTTTGATACAACCGGAATAACGCTGGCACCAGTTTGCGGTGAGAAAGGTCTCCTGATGCGCCAAAGATGATCATTGAAAGTGAATTAGCCATGTGGTCTCCTGGAATCTTGCGTGTTTCAATTATCACATGTTTTACTTGAAGTTTTCCACCCCGGACATCGAAGAAGCTTGACCTTAAGGATAATGATTTGTAATTTTTTCCAATTGACAAAGACAGAAAGGTATCCGCGAATCAAATAATCCTACAGGATCATCAATATTCGCTTGTGCGAAGACAGCTCAACGTACAGCGCGTCCACCTGCTCGCGGCTTTTTGCGATGAATTCAAACGAAACTGAGCGGTATTTATCCCCGCCGCTCAGCCGGCTGGTAATATTTTCTTCCAATAATTCCGGCACATGCCGGCGCACGATCCCGATGACAAAATCCGCAAAATCCGCCTCATCCAACCCGATCACCTTGAGTGGGAAGTGTATTGGGTATTCAATTATGGGGTCGTTTTCGTCACTCATTCATCACCTGTCCGGTGAAAATTATACCCTTGTTGGCTTAAGATTGACCGGATATTTATTTCTAGAAACAATTAGCCGGCCGAATTCTTCCCGGTCCAAATATCGATCCACTTCTTAACCGAGCGGCCCATCTCGACCGAGAATTCCGAGACGAACTTGCGCGTGTACATATTCCGCGCGAACTCTTTTGCCCCTTCTTCAAGGCTCAGAGTTGGGAATTGCCTTGCCGAATTATTTTTCATCATCTCGCCAAAATCCGCATCCGCCACCCGTGCATAGCGGTTCTGGTGCACAATGAATCTGCGCTCAAAACGCCTGGTCAGGTGTGCCTCTTCCCTGCTTGCAGCCGGGTGCCCGAAGCAAATTAAGGTGATTGGCAGGGTGTATTGCGGCAGGTCAAACATCTCGCGGTGCGTTTCGCAGTTCTCCAAAATATCCCCGATGTAACACGAGCCAATTCCCATTGCTTCAGCCGCGATCACAGCCGTTTGCGCTGCGATCAGCGCGTCGCAGCACGCCAGCAGCAGGTCCCCTTCTTCGGGCAGCCGCGGGACCAGGTTATGCTCCGCGCACTTGCTTTCCGCACCGCTAAATCTAAATAGATCCATCCAGCGCTGGTAATCCGCGGCAAACAGCAGTACGTACGGCGCGCTGGCGATGAATGGCTGGTTGTCGCAGCTCACTGCCAGCCTGTCCTTCAAGTGCTGATCCTCGACCTCGATGATGGTGTACAGCATCATATTGCCGGCGGTCGGAGCGCGCATCGCCGCGTTAATGATGGCGTCTTTTTCTTCAAGGGTGATTGGCGTGTCAGCGTATTTGCGTACGGAGCGGCGGTTTTGAATGACTTCAAGCGTGGGGTTCATTTTTCTCTCCAATAAGGTGATTTCTCTGCTCTTTCTCTCCCTATTGTAGGTCATTTCCCAATAAAGAAATCCTCGATTTCAAGCGCCTCGATTACAATTAAACTCATGGATTACCCGTGGGAAGAATCTCTGCCATCATTGCTTGAAAGCAGCCTCCAAAAGCGCTTGCCCCTGCTTGAAGACCAGAACACCCAGGCGCTGCGCCTTTTCAACGGATTTCTTGAGGGCTTTCCATTTTTGTCCGTTGATCTCTACCGCCACACGGTTGTCCTCTTTGTAAACAAAATCCTGGGGGGAAAATCCGATCTCCTCGTCCAATCTGCACGTGATTTCTATTTGATAAAACTACCCACAATAAAATGCGTGGTCGCAAAACATCGTTCCTCAGAAAACCCCCTTTTAAAACAGGGGGAGATCGTCTTTGGCACTACCCCGGATACGCAAATCACTGAAAACGGCATTGCCTACGCCCTTGACCTGCTGATGAACCAGGATGCCAGCTTCTACCCGGATACCCG
>CAZSGL010000168.1:0-4719 GCA_964606265.1 uncultured Anaerolinea sp.
TGCACAATCGCATTCACGCCGATCTGTCGGCATACAATATACTCTATTGGGAAGGCGGGATCTCGTTGATCGATTTCCCCCAGGCGATTCATCCGGACGAAAACACCAATTCATTCCGCATTTTCTCACGGGATGTGGCGCGTGTGAGTGAATACTTTGCAGCGCAGGGAGTAAAAAGTAACCCGGGTTCACTGGCACAAAAACTGTGGCAGTCGCGCGGCCGACAGCTCAATCCCTCTCTGGACCCGCTTTACCTCGATCCGGAAAAAGAGGAAGATCGACGCGTTTGGAAAAAGCAACGGTAAAAAAGGAGTGCGGAATTCCCGCACTCCTTTTGAGGCTAACAGTCGCAGTCTTCCTTGTTGGCTGCTTTTTCAAAGGACTCACGTCCCTCGCCGAATGCAAACCAGGCGATCCCGATTGCGCCTATGATATCAATAAAGGCGAAACCGGTGATCATGTAAACCAGGCTGGATCCCAGCAGGATCACCGACATATAGATGCAGGTCTTGGTGCAATTAGCGTCAGCGATGATCGGATCGGAATTGAGCTTGCGGCCGACTTTGAGTTTGGCAAGGTAAAGGAAAACCATCACACTCAGTGAGATGATCGAAATGATCAAACCGTTTATTGCAGTCTCTGGTTTTGATTTTGTCACCAGGTTTAAAATGGCGGTTATGACCAATCCGGCGGTAAGCAGGTAAAAACTTACGCCGGTAATTTTGAGCGCTTTAATCTCGAATTTTGAGCGGGGAGAGTCCGGCGCCCTGGCGATACGCAATATCATCATGCTGATTCCGACGGCTGAGATTACTTCAATGAAGCTGTCCAACCCGAAACCGAACAATGCCAGTGTGCCATCCTTCTGTCCGAGGACGGTTGAAAACACACCTTCCACCAGGTTGGCGATAATGGTAAATATGCTCAAGAAGAACGCGGTACGGTAATTCCGGTCGATATTGGCAAGCATTCTGAATGACTCCACTTCATAAAATAAGACAATAACAGTCCTAATAGTTAGGGTATTGTACCACTTAAGATTAATTGACCGTATAATTACGCCAAACGATGAGTATTAACATCTTCCAACAAAAAATGAATTCGATCTTGCGTTCGCTGATGAATTTAAAGTTAACCCAAAAGTTGGCAAGTTGGAGCCTAATCCATGCGCCTTTCTTGTTCCCGGTAAAGCCTTTGCGCCAGACCGCACATTGGATGGCGTTTTGTCATCCGAATCCGACCTACCCGGTGCACATTGTGGTGGTTCCCAAAAAACAATGGTCTAATTGGCTGGCTGTTGATCCCCTGGACGTGGATACGATGCGGGAATTTGTGGAACTCACCCAATCCATGATCCGCGAGTTTGAACTGACTCCAGCCGGTTACCGCCTCATTACCAACGGCGGAAAAAACCAGACCTTCCCCCACCTGCATTTTCACCTGGTGGCAGGGGATGCCATTTCTGAACAAAAACGCAATTAAATTGGAGAAAACGATGAATAATTTCATTGATGTGATCCTCGCGCGTCGCAGCATCCGGAAATATACTGACCAACCCGTTCCCAGGGAGAAACTGGAAACACTCGTGAAGGCTGCCATGGCAGCCCCGAGCGCCATGAATGCCCAACCCTGGGAGTTTGTGGTGATAACCGAGCCGAAAACGCTCGCCTCCTTGCGTGGAAGCCTGATCTTTGCCAAGATGAACGCTCCCGCTGCCATCTGCGTGTTAGGCAGCGAACGCATGCAGAAGAATAAGACCGGGTCCAGGTTCTGGGTACAGGATTGCAGCGCCGCCACTGAAAACATCCTTCTGGCAGCCACCGCGCTTGGCCTGGGGTCAGTTTGGGTGGGCGTACACCCGGTTACCATCTTTACACGCGCAGTGGCGAAAGTGCTAAACCTGCCGGACGGCGTGACCCCGTTAAACCTCATATTTATTGGCTACCCCGCGGAAACCAAGGAACCCCGTACGCAGTACGAGGAGCAGCGTGTACATTGGGAAGCTTTCCCGCCGTCTGAAAAAAAGGGAATACGAAGCAAGCGGAGATTCACTGGAATTGGAAACGAGGAGGCAGAGTGACCATCGAGATTGCAGACTTTTCACCAGATGACTACGATGAAGCCATCGCCTTGTGGAAACGCTGTGAGGGCATTGGGCTGAGTGATGCGGATGAACGTGAACCCCTGACCGCATTTTTAATGAAGAATCCCGGTCTTAATTTTGTCGCAAAAGAAAACGGAACTATCGTGGGTACCTGCCTTTGCGGATCTGATGGACGCAGGGGCTATCTCTACCATCTGGCGGTTGATCCCCCTCAGCGCAGAAAAGGAATCGGACGCATTCTCGCCCAGAAAGCGCTTCAGGCGCTCGCGCTCCAGGGAATACATAAGTGCCACATCATGGTTTTCGGCGCAAATGAACTCGGGCTGACCTTTTGGAAAACTGAAGGTTGGGTTACCCGACCTGAGATCGTGTTAATGTCGCATAATGTTGGCTTTAAAGAACACGGGGGACCCTGTTGATGAAGATTGCCATAGAACGACTCAGTATTGAGAACAAACAGGATTTCTACCGGGTACACACCGACCAGGTTTGCGGAGGCTGGTGTTTTTGTGCAGCCTGGTGGATGCCCACATGGGAAGGTTTTGGTGATCGCGCTAGCTCAGAAAACCGCATGCTCAGGGAGGATTTGTTCGACAAGCACATCTATGATGGTTACATCGTCTATTTTGATGACGAACCCCAGGGATGGTGCCAGGTTGGAAAACGCGATCAGTTCCCCCTCCTCCTGCACAAATTTACACTTGAACCGGATGCGGAGGTCTGGGCGGTTACCTGCATGGCGATTCCGGAGCGTTTCCAGGGAAAGGGATTGGCGCATAAGATACTGGCACTGATCATTGAGGATCTAACGTCCAGGGGAGCCAAACGCATGCAGGCTTACCCAAAGGCTGACCCGAACCTGCTAAAAATGGATAACTGGACCGGACCACTTTCGCTTTACCTCAATGCCGGGTTCAAGGTGGTCATGGCAGATGAGAAGCAACCGGTATTGGAGTTGAACCTTTGAAAACACACAAACTGCTTGAAGGCTTGATCATAGTTTTACTGACGATTCTTGTGGTGGGTTGTGAACGCGATGCAACGCGTTCGGTATGGTCACCCATCAACACCGCACCTGAACTCACTGGTCAATCTTCAACAGGCTCACAGACATTACCTCCTCCTCAGAACACCAGTAAACCCATCTCTACGCCGGAATTCATCCCAACCCTGGACATGAACGCCCTGCCCGAAACATACCCGGTCGCGTTCAAGGGATACGAATTGCTTTCCTGGCGCTATAAAGGGGACTGGGTCTTCACGCTCATGACCGGGACCAACCGGGCAAAATCTTTTGAAGAGATCCTGTCAGTAGAAAACCAGTATTCCAGTGATGCGTTGATCAAACTCACCGTGCGAGGTCTTGATGATTTGAAAATAGTGCTCGGGCGGCTCCCCCGCGGAGAACAGATCAACTGGGGCGGCATGAATCTCGAGGGAGAAGTACCCGCCAACACGCTTTACTTTACCTTCCCGTCCGATGAAATTATGGAGGAGGTTGTTAAGTTTTGTGATGACGCAGGCATCAAGCTGGTAACACTGAAGGACAATTAACCATGGCAACAATGATCAATCCCAACCTTCCATTGATCGACTTGCACCACCACCTGGATGGCAGCCTGCGGTTGGAGACCATCCTCGATCTTGGGCTCAAGCACAACTTAAAGTTGCCAGCCACCACACTCGAAGGATTACGCCCTTACGTCCAGGTATCCACCCCGCAGCCAGGTGTGATGAAGTTCATCGAAAAATTCGAATGGATGACCGCGGTACTGGTGGATTACGATGCCTGCTGGCGGGTGGCTTATGAAAATGTAGCCGATGCTGCCAACGAAGGTCTGGATTATATAGAATTACGCTACAGCCCCTGGTTTATGGCAGAGGCGCATTCCCTTAACCCGGTCGCGGTTATTGATGCAGTCACAGACGGCGTACTCCGCGGCGAAAAGGACTTCAAAATACGCGCCAACCAGGTTGGTATCCTCTCGCGCCATTATGGTGCTGAAATCGCCTTCAGGGAATTAGCTGCGCTCCTTACCCGCAAACAGGTTTTTTGCGGGCTCGACCTGGCTGGTGACGAAGCAAATTTTCCCGGCAGCCTCTTTGTTGAGCACTTCAGGCAGGCACGGGATACCGGCTGGCATATCACCATCCATGCCGGCGAAGCTGCTGGTGCTGAAAGCATATGGCAGGCTATCCGGGAGCTGGGAGCAGAGCGTATTGGTCACGCGGTTCACGCTCCTGAAGACCCCATCCTCATTCATTACATGCGCGACCATCACGTAGCCGTGGAATGCAACCTGACCAGCAATGTGCAAACCAGCACTGTGCCCGATTATCCCTCTCACCCGCTCAAGTACTTCATGGAGGAAGGCTTGCTGGCCTCCATCAACACGGACGATCCCGGGATCAGCGCCATCGACCTGCATTACGAGTACGATGTGGCAGCTCCCTTGGCAGGGCTCTCTCGTGAACAATGTGAACAGGCGCAGCGCAATTCCCTGACCACCGCATTCCTCAGTGAAGACGAAAAAAGACTCATTCTGGAAACGAAAACTGTTTGAAAGGTTCAAGAAAACCTGGCGTGCTATAATCTTAAGACATTCCATTACAGG
>CAZSGL010000169.1:0-4617 GCA_964606265.1 uncultured Anaerolinea sp.
ATTGAAGCCGCTGCTGAAACCTATTTCAACACCACGGCTGACCAACTGGATATGGCGCAGGCGGCGTTTCTGGCAGGCATACCCCAGGCGCCAGGCATTTACGACATCTTCACCAACCGTGAAGCCACCCTTTTCCGTAACAAGCAGGTGGTCACTGCAATGTACGAAGTCTCGAAAGAGAAAAACTGCATCTATGTGAGCACAATTACCGAACGGATTTGCGTCACCGCTCAGGAGGCTGCAGATGCTTACATCGCCTCCGAGAACTACAACTTTGTTCCGCGAGCTAACCCGATGATCTATCCCCATTGGGTGACATATATTCGCTTTTTGTTGGAAACCAAATACGACGCCCAAACCATTTATCGTTCAGGTTTCAAGGTTTATACCACTCTTGATCCGCTCATGCAGCAGGAAGCGGAGCGCATCGTCCAGGAACAAGTGTTATTACTTGCAGACAAACACGCCACAGATGGCGCACTGGTTGCCATCCAGCCGAAAACCGGGCAAATCCTGGCCATGGTTGGCTCCACCGATTTTTATAATGAGGAAATTGCCGGACAGATCAATATGACCCTGCGACCCCGACAGCCGGGTTCATCGATCAAACCCATCACCTATGCAGCCGCATTCGAAAAAGGTTGGACACCATCCACCCTCATTTGGGATGTTCCCAGTAATTTCCCGCCATCCGGTGATGTGAATGATACCCGCGAGCCTTATGAACCGGTCAACTATGATGGCAAGTTTCATGGACCGGTTTCAGTACGCTCAGCGCTGGCAAATTCTTATAATGTTCCTGCAGTCAAGACCCTCCAATACGTGGGGATCTACGATGATCCTGCCACCCCCCAACAGGATGGTTTGATTGCCTTTGCCCGTCGGCTGGGAATCACCACACTTGACCGCAATGATTACGGTATGTCGCTTACCCTCGGTGGTGGAGAGGTAACCCTCTTTGATATGACTTCGGCATTCTCAGTTTTTGCCAACAACGGTCAAAAGGTGGAGCCGTTTGCCATCACTCGCATTGAAGACCATAAAGGCAGCCTGATCTTCCAGGCTGAAGAGCCAAAACCAACCCAGGTCATCCGCGCAGAACATGCCTTTTTGATCAATTCAATCCTTTCAGATACCCAGGCTCGCATTCCCATGTTTGGCGCTAATTCCATACTCAATTTACCTTTCCAGGCGGCAGCCAAAACAGGTACCACTAACGATTACAAAGATAACTGGACGGTTGGTTACACACCTGACCTGGCAGTTGGGGTATGGGTGGGTAATGCCGATAACAGCCCTATGCAAAACACATCCGGCATTTCCGGGGCAGCACCGATTTGGGCAAGCTTTATGCAGTATGCTGTGCCGTACCTCACCAGCAACAATCCATCTGGGTTCACCCGTCCTGAAGGGATTGTGGACAAGGTCATCTGCTCAGCCTCAGGAACGGAGCCTTCAGAGTACTGTACCAACCAGCGCTCCGAGATCTTTGCTCATGATCAGCCGCCTTTACCCAAGGAAGAAGACCTCTGGAAACGCGTGAGAGTAGATACCTGGACAAATCTGCAGGAGTCACCCGCGTGCCAGGGATATTCGGCTGAAAAATTCGTTGTTAATGTGACGGACAAATTTGCCATCAAGTGGATCACTGAATCCAACCAGGGAAAGACCTGGGCTGCAGGGATGGGTTTCGAAGATCCAATTATCTTTGTTCCCACACGAGCGTGCAAGGCAGACGATCCCCGGCCAAACCTGGTCTACGTGGGTATCGATGACCGTCAGACCATCACCGTGAACCCATTTGATCTGTATGCCGTTGTAGACGCTACCGCAA
This sequence comes from uncultured Anaerolinea sp., assembly GCA_964606265.1. Lineage (GTDB taxonomy): Bacteria > Chloroflexota > Anaerolineae > Anaerolineales > Anaerolineaceae > UBA6107. The sequence goes on from CAZSGL010000169.1 coordinate 1,835, forward strand.
ATTTTAAGAGTTTTTACCTTGAATATGGAGAGGGGGTTAACCCCTCCTCGTGGAAGCGCCTGGTTGAAGAGGGGGGCAATAAATCCTCCCAGCCACAGAAATTGATCACCTGGGATCTTTCCTCGCTTCAATCGGGGATTGTCAACCTGCGCCTTGTTATGAAATCTACCATTAACACCTATGCAGAAAAGAACATTCGTATAAACGTCCAGGTGCCTACCCGTACCCCCACGAACACTCCCACAACCACGCCTACCAAGACAAGCACCCCAACACCAACGCAAACGTCCACTCCGGAGCCAACGGCAACGCCAACGGAAACCCCTACAGCCACTAACCCGGTTATTGCGACAGTGGGTTCAACAATACCACCCACCAGCACGGATACCCCGACAGCGACAGTATCCTCACCTTAGGTTGGGTTACGGGGTTGGATTGCGATCTTGCTGGCAGAAGCCAATGGGTTGGTAATAGGTAAAGCATCGAGAGCCATCACCCGGCTGTTAGCAAAGAACTCAAAATCAAAATCAGTTTCGTCCCCGGCATTCTTGCCGGGGATTGGCATTAAACGCCCAGTCAAGGGTTTATTAAGGCGGACGGATAATGCTCCCAGGTCCATCAGGAGGGGGATCAATTGTTCCTCGCTTGTATTTCCGGGCAGCGGGATTGTGTCCAGTCCGGTACCGCAGACTGCTGAATACAACAGTAGATCCTTTATGGTCAGCGTTCCTTCCGCAGCCCTGCTCGCCAGTGTTGAATCTTCCAACACCGCCAGCATGAGACCATTAAAACCGGTTCTCTGCCAGCGCCCCATGTCCAGCGTACTGGCAAGGAATGCTGCAGCCGCGAGCGAACCAAAACCTCCCAATTTGGAGATCCCCAACAACTCCAATGCTTTTCCAAGTGAGCACCATTCTTCAGGATACGGTGCTGGTGAAAAATCAAAACCTTTAAATAGGATGGAAAAACTGTCACAGATTGCCTGGCATTTTTCTCCCAGCTTGTTCGCGTGGTGTTCGAGTACTGCCAATAGCTCATTACGACCTGATTCAAGTGATTCTGCTTTATCGAAAGCATTGACCACTTCATCAGCGCATTCGATCGCCAGCCCAATGGCTGGCGGTTGACCAGTTTCAGCATAAGCAGCGGGCAGGAATGGTGCATAAGGCTTGACGTTGCACAGTGCCGCAAAGCGCAGGTTGGTGAATCCATCTGGGGTAACCTTTGAGCAACTGGTGATCACCTTTGCGGATGCCCGGGCGGCAGGTGGAAAGAGGATCCCCCGGTCGGCAATCACCCCGCCAGCGAAGAGAGCCGGATGCGCTGCGAGTATGGAGGGAACCATCTCATAATCAACGAGATTGGTGGGGAGGGCGGGACCAACGGAGATATATTGCCACCCCAGCCGGGTAGTCTCCTGGGCAAGGGCAAGAATACGATCCTGCCATTCATCCCTGGTCACCGGATGCAGCCACTGCGGAAAAGGATTCGTAGCCACCCGTTGGGATTGCACCGTGGTTCCAACTACAGTCAGGGCAGCGGTAAGGTCAGCCGAACAATGTGATAGTTCCTCTAATGAAGATTCCTCTGGTGTGAATAGCGGGTCAAAGAAACTGGTGATCGCCCGGATTTTCACTGAGACCTCTGCCTGACAACTTCGTACAAAAGTATCCCTGCTGCGATGGAAGCATTCAATGATTCACTTCCACCCGGCATGGGGATGTTGATGACCATACTGGCTGCCTGTTTTGCATCCATGCTGGCACCGTCGGCTTCACTGCCGATTATGATCGCGATAGGTTGACGTAAATCCATAGTCCACATGCTTGTCCCGGAGGCAGATTCCGCAAGGTATACTGTAAGGTTGTTTCCAGGTCGTTTGCAGAATTCGACTATTTCTGGCCAATTTAGCATAAGGATCGGGATATTGAAATGTGCCCCCATACCTGACCGTAAAACCTTGGGGGCATATGGATCGACGCAGCCTGGTGCTATGATCATCGCCTGGGCTCCAGCCGCAGCGGCAGTCCGCAGAATGGTGCCCATATTACCGGGGTCTTTCACCTCATCCAGGATGAGGACAAAATCAACTTTTCCAATTTTTGGGTTGGGTTGCAGTGGGATGATCAGCATCAACCCTTGATCCGCTTCAGTGGCAGAGATCTTGCGCATCAGGTCAGGTGGAATTTTAATGAATGCAGTCTTTCCATTCGGAATGGAGCTTAAGAGTTCCATCCCTCTGGTTGATAGCTCGACCGTGAAGATCACAGTTTCCGGCAGCACGCCGCAACGCACAGCCTCTTCAGATAACCTCACACCTTCAATAACGCTGGCTGAGTGCTCCTCGCGGCTTTTCCTTGATGCCAGTAATTCCCGCACCATCTGGATTTTTGGATTTTTAAATGAAGTGATGAGTTCAGGCGTCTCTAGCGGCATATTTCAATTCTACCCGAATTGGGACAATAATAAAACGGGATGACTGGTAAGTCATCCCGTTTGTGGATTGACGAGTGGTTAAGCTGCTTTGGCTTTTTCGACCACAGCTGTAAACGTTTTTGGATCACGAACAGCGAGGTCAGCGAGCATCTTGCGGTTGATAAGGATATTGGCTTTGCGTAGCGCAAAAATGAATTGGCTGTAAGATAGACCGTTCAGGCGTGCGCCAGCATTAATACGGGTTATCCATAGTCGGCGAAGATCGCGTTTCCGGTTTTTGCGGTCGCGGGTCGCGTACCACATACTCTTCAGGCGGGCTTCATTGGCGCGGCGGATCAAACGATGCC